>VXMQ01000191.1 GCA_009841015.1 Candidatus Palauibacter denitrificans
AGTCCTCGTAGGCGCCCCAGTCGCCGCGCGTGATCCAGCTGCCGGGCGCCAGGCGCTCGGCCGCGCGCGCGATCTCCGCGCGGAAGCCCTCCGGTTCGTGGACCTCGAGCAGGTTCACGCCCACGATCAGCGCCCCGGTGCTCTCGACATGCACGTGGCCGTCGTTGAAGCCGGGCGACACAAAGGCGCCAGCCAGATCGATCACGCGCGTATCCGGTCCCACGAGCGCCTCGGCCTCCCCGTTCGACCCGACGACGGCGATGCGCTCGCCGCGGACCGCGATCGCCTCGGCCTCCGGCCGCGACTCGTCGAGCGTGTACACGTCGCCGTTGATGAGGACGAGGTCCGCCGGATCCTCCGGTCCACTTCCTCCGCAGGCCGCCACGAACGCCGTCGCCGCGACGGCAAGTATCCGTATTCTCATGGTTTATCCCTGAATCGGTGTCCCTGGATCGGTGTTCGGGGGCGCCGGCGTTCAGCGGGCAGGGATGCGTTCCCAGACGAGCGTGCCGACGGCGCCTCCGCCGCGCGCGGGGTCCGGTTCGGTGCTCAGAATCAGCCGGTCCGGTCCCTCGAAGGTGAACGAGCGCGGCCGGTCCGAGCCCACCCAGCTCGGCAGCAGCGCGCCCTCCACGTGGTGCGTGACGACACCCGCCTCCATGTCGACGCTGTAGTCCCCGTAGTAGGAGAAGAAACCGCCCAGGATCGCGTCGCGCATCTCCTGTCCGGTGGCCTCCGCGGCATCCGGGAGTTCCCGTCCCACCTGCATCAACTGCGCGGACATGCGGCCGTCGGCCGTATACGCGATCTGGCCGGCGGGATTTCCGTCGTAGGGAAGCGTCACTTCGCCGGCCGCGGTGCGGCTCTCCCACGATGCGAGCGACCACGCCCCGACGAAGGGGTTGTCCGCGTCGGCGGAGGACTCCGGGGCACAGCCCGCGGCGAAAGCCAGGGTCAGGGCGCAGCAGACGCCACGCACCGGGGGATGGATCGCAGACATTCGTACCTCCGCTTCGCTGGGCCGCGCGTGTCTTCAGCGGTCTGGCGGCCCGTGGCTGCCAGGGACGATAGGCCCGATCCCGGCGCCTTTCCACTGCGGCTTTTCCCCGCAACGTTTTCGGCCACGTTCCCGCGGGAACGTTTTGAGCCTCGGCCTCGCACGGATCGCCGACCCTCTCGGCAGGGCGCGATGTCCCTTGTACCTTCCGGGTCCGGCCCGAAAGGCAAGGGCGTGAAGCAGTGGTCCCTGAACGGGGGAACACGACACGAATGTCCGATCGCGAATCGATGGCCGACGACGGATTGAATCCGGAGGACTTCACCCTCCCGTCGCTCCGGCCGCGCGATCTGCTCGCTCACTTCGGCCCCGGGCTGATCCTCATGATGACGGGGATCGGAACGAGCCACGTCGTGACCGCGCCCACCGCCGGAGGCCGGTTCGCCTACGCCCTCCTCTGGTGCCTGCCCGTCGCCTACGTCTTCAAGTACTACGGGTTCGAGATGGCCTTCCGGTTCACCAACGCCACCGGGAAGAGTCTCCTCGAGGCCTATGCCACGGCGCGCTGGAAGTGGCCGCTCTGGTACGTGATGGCGACGACGCTCATCCAGTGCGCCATCGGCCAGGCGGGCCGCCTGATCGCGGCCGCTGCCGTCCTCTACTACCTGTTCAGCGAATACCTGGGCCTTCCCGTCCCGCTCGAAGCGTACGCGGCGCTGCTCGGCGTGGTCTCCGTGGCCATCATCCTCCGGGGCAGCTACAAGGTCGTCGAGAACACCACGAAGGCGCTCGCGGGCGTCCTCGTCCTCTCATCGGTCGCCGTGTACATCGTCCAGCCGGCGCCGCTCGCCGAGATGGGGCACTTCTTCCTCTTCGAGATCCCCGACGGATCGTGGCTCGTGATCGCGGGCTTCCTCGGACTCCTCCCGACCGGCATCGACGTCTCGCTGCAGGCGTCGGAGTGGGGGAAGGCGAAGCGCGCGGGCATGAGCAAGGTCCGCCCGCACCTCGAGGCGACCGGGGTCGTGCCTCGCTTCGACCCCTTCACGTCGCCCGCCTCCGACCTCGCGGTCGATACCGCGCGGCTCTCCCCGCACGCACGGGAGTACTGCCGCCGCTGGTTCCGGATCGGGCTGTGGGACTTCCGGACCGGGCACGTCGTCTCGTTCGTGCTCGCGGCGATCTTCGTTCTGCTCGCCGCGGTGTGGCTCTATCCGAGTCCGATCGAGGGACGCGCCGTCATGGGAGAGATCGCGGGCATCTTCACGCTCAGCGTGGGGCCGGGGATGATGATGATCTTCATGCTCGGCGCGCTCGCGGCCACCTATTCCACGGCCTTCAACTACTTCGACGGATGGCCCCGCATCGTCGGCGCCTGCTGCCGGAACCTCTTCCGCACGACGGCGCGCCTGCACGGGATATCGCCCGAGGACCGGGCCGATCCGGAACGGCGCCGGACCTGGAACTCCGAGTACAACATCTACCGGATGACGATGTTCTACTCGCTCATCGCTTCGGTCCTCTACATCACCTTCGACCCGCGCCCCGTGTTCCTCGTGCTCGTCGCTTCGGCGCTCGCCTTCTTCGTCGCGCCCGTGATCTACTTCTTCAACCTCTATTTCTGCCTGAAGGTGATCCCGAAGGAGGACGAACTCTTCTACCCATCGTGGTTCGCGCGCTGGTTCGGGGGGCTGAGCCTGTTCATCTTCACGGGCCTCAGCATCATCCTCATCTTCGCGCGCGTGTTCCGGATCCCCCTGTTCGGCGCGTAGCCCTCCGACGAAGGACGGGAGCCGGCTAGCCTCTGAGGCGCTGTACGAACCACCAGTAGTGACCCTCGAGGTCGCGGGTCTCGTAGCTCCGGTCGGACCAGTAGCCCTCGCCGTAGTCCTGTGTGGCCGGCTCGGTGGTGATCGCGGCCCCGGCGGCGCGCGCCCGCTCGCAGTGCGCGTCCGCGTCGTCCACGTAGACCATGAGCGACTGCGTGTTCGCCCCGTCGACGCCCCGCGGGGATCGGGGGTAGGTCCGGCCCGGGGTGAGCCCCGCCTGCCCGACCATGATGAGGCCGCCGTTCAGGGCAAGTTGCGAATGCACGACCTGCCCCTCCTCGTTCTCGATCCGCTCCCGCACCTCGAACCCGAACGCGTCCACCAGCCAGTCGATCGCGGCCCCGGCATCATCGTAGAACACCGCGGGCGTGATTCTCGGCCAGCTCCTGGGTGGATCCTTCACCTGTTCCTCCTGATGCGATGCTCCTTGGCAGCCCGTCGCAAGAGCCCTGCTGCGTTCGCGCGGGACTTGCACATCGTCAAGTTCTCGAATCTGATGCAGTCTGCAGTTCGGGGCGACAGCCAGGCATGATCTACGAAAGGCGCATGGATGGGGATCCGGGTCGGCGTTGACGTCGGCGGCACCTTCACCGATGTGGTGTTGCTCGGGGACGACGGACGGCTGGTGGCCCGCAAGGTCTCGTCCACGCCGGAGGACTACAGCCGCGGTATCGCCGAGGGCGTGGCCGCGGCTCTCGCCGACAGCGAAGCCGCCCCGGGCGACGTAGCTTCGGTGGTCCACGCCACGACCGTCGCCACCAACACCATCCTTGAGCAGAAGGGCGCCCGGACGGGCCTCATCACGACGCGGGGGTTCCGCGACGTGCTCGAGATGCGGCGGCTGCGCATCCCCGTCATGTACGACCTCCAGTACGAGAAGCCGGCGCCGCTCGTGCCTCGACGCCTACGGCGGGAGGTCGACGAGCGCCTCGGTCCCGATGGGACGGTGCGCCGGGAGCTGGATGCGGCCAGTCTGGACGCGGCCGTGGCGGAACTGCGGCGCGAGGGGGTGGAAGCGGCGGCGGTGAGCCTGCTCCACGCCTACGCCAACCCGGCCCACGAGCGGCGGGTCGCGGATCGTCTTCGGGAGTCGTTCCCGAACGGCCTCTATGTCACCTGCTCCTCCGACATCCTGCCGGAGATCCGGGAGTACGAGCGGACGAGTACTGCCGTCGTGAACGCCTACATTGGACCTGTGGTCCAGCGCTACATGGAGACGCTGCTGGGCCGGCTGCGGGATCTGGGTGTCGGCTGCCCGGTTCACATCATGCAGTCGAGCGGCGGCGTCATGTCCGTCGAGGCGGCCGGGCGCAAACCCGCCTGCATGGTGGAATCCGGGCCCGCCGCCGGGGTCATGGCCTGCGCCCGCCTCGCCCGCGGCGCGGGGCTCGACAACCTGATCTCCTTCGACATGGGCGGCACGACGGCCAAGGCGGCCATGGTCGAAGGCGGCCAGGCGGCGAAGACGACCGAATTCGAGGTGGGCGGCGGCATCAACCTGTCGAGCAGGCTGATCAAGGGCGGTGGCTATCCGGTCAAGCTCCCCTTCGTCGACGTCTCCGAGATCGGCGCGGGGGGCGGCAGCATCTGCCGGGTCGACGGCGTGGGCCAGACGAGCGTGGGCCCGCAGAGCGCCGGCGCCGTGCCGGGTCCGGTGTGCTACGACCTTGGCGGAGTGGATCCGACGCTTACCGATGCGCTGGTCGCCATCGGCTACCTGAACCCGGGTTACCTGGTCGGCGGGAGCCTGCCCCTGAACACGGCGAAGGCGCTTGCCGTCCTCGAGGAGAAGGTGGCCCGGCCGCTGGACCGCCCCGTGGCGGAGGCCGCTCACGGGGTGCTCGCCCTCGCCTGCGCCACCATGACCCGGGCCGTGAAGGCGGTCACGACATACCGCGGACGGGACCCGCGCGATTTCGTGCTTGCGGCCTTCGGCGGCAACGGACCCGTGCTCGGCGTGGAGATCGCCCGCGCGCTGCAGATCCGCCGGGTCCTGGTGCCGCCGGTGCCCGGCGTGTTCAGCGCGCTGGGCCTGCTCTATTCGGATGTCGAGCAGGAGTTCGTCCAGACGGTCATGATTCGCGCCGAAGGCGCCGAGGCGGACACGGTGGCCGCCGCCTTCGACAGCCTGGAGGCGGAAGCCCGGGAGGCGATGATCGCCGATGGCTTTTCCGCCGAGGCGGTGACGGTGGAACGGCTGGCCGACCTGCGCTACGCGGGGCAGGCGTACGAACTCACGGTTCCCGTCGCCCCCGGCACGCCGGACCTGCAAGACATGGCGCGGGCTTTCGACCGGGAGCACGAGCGCACCTACGGACATCCATCGGAGGGTGACCCCGTGGACCTGGTGAACGTGAAGGTGCTGGCCCGGGTGGCCGTGCACGCGGCCAACCCCGACCGGCACCTTCTGCCTCCGCCGCCTGCCACGCTCGGGGCGCCGCGCGATGTCTACTTCGGACCCGCGGACGGCACCCTTGAGACGGCCGTCGTGGCCCGCACCGACCTCACGGCGGACTGGAACGAGGGACCGGTGATCGTGGAGGAGTACGACGCCACCTGCGTCGTACCGCCCGGCTGCCGGGCGCGGCTCGACGCCTTCGGCAACATCGATATCGCCGTGGACACCCGCCCATGACCCGGAAGATCGATCCCATCACCTTCGAGGTCGTGCGTAACGCGCTGTCATCGATCGCCGACGAGATGGCGCTGGTGGTCCTGCGGAGCGCCTACTCGCCGGTGGTGCGGGACGCCATGGACTATTCCACGGCCGTGTGCGACCGCCACGGACAGGTCGTCGCCCAGGGGCTGACGCTGGCGGTTCAGCTCGGTTCCTTCCCCGACGTGATGGAGGTGCTGCTGCGCGAATTCCGCGATGACATGGCCCCCGGGGACATCTTCATCTGCAACGATCCCTACGGCTCCGGCGGCCAGCACCTTCCGGATCTCTACGTCATCAAGCCTCTTTTTGTGGACGGGGCGGTGCGCGGGTACGCGGCGACGATGGCCCACCACAGCGACGTCGGCGGCATCGCGCCGGGGAGCGTCGCCATCCACGCGACCGAGATCTACCAGGAAGGCCTGCGGCTGCCGCTGCTCAAGCTCTACGAGGCGGGGGAACCGGACCGGAAGCTGTTCCGCATCATCGAGAAGAACACCCGCTCCCCCGTCCAGGTCCTCGGCGATCTGCGGGCCCAGCTCGCGGCCTGCCGCATTGCGGAGCGGGGATTCGGCCAGCTTGTCGATCGATACGGCGTGAAGAAACTGGAGACCTACCTGAAGGAACTCCACGACTTCGCCGAGACTCGAATGCGCGCCGAGATCGCGCGCATCCCGGACGGCACCTACCGGTTCGTCGACTGGATCGACGGCGTGGGGGACGATCCGGAACCGCTCCCCATCGCCGTCACGGTCACGGTGGAGGGGGACGCGATCACGCTGGACTTCGCGGGCTCGGCCGGTCAGGTCCCGGCCGCCATCAACTGCCCCATGGCCATGGTCCGCTCCGCCGCGTACTGCGCGATCCGCTGCCTGGCCACGGACGACGTCCCCAACTGCGAAGGCTACATGCGCCCGATCCGCATGAGCGCGCCCGCGGGCACCATCGTGAACCCGGTGGAGCCCGCCGCCTGCGCCGCCCGCGGCGTGATCGGCTACCGGGTGTTCGACGCGATCATGGGCGCGATCGCCGAGGCCGTGCCGGACCTCGTCATCGCCGGCTGCGAGGGGGGGCCGACACTGTTCTCGGTCGGCGGCCACCACGAGGGGAAACCGTTCGTGCTCACCGAGGTCCTGGTCAGCACCTGGGGCGCCCGCGCCGCGCGGGATGGCGTGGAAGGCATCTCCAATCCCGCGGCCAACCTCTCGAACCAGCCCGTCGAGTTGATCGAGGCGGAACTGCCGCTCGAGGTCACCCGGTACGGACTGGTCCCCGATTCCGGCGGTGCCGGCAAACACCGAGGGGGCCTCGCATCGGTGCGGGAGTTCCGCTTCCTCGCCGAGCGCTCCGAGTTCACTATCCGCACCGACCGGCGCGACCACCCGCCGTACGGCATCGCCGGTGGCGGGCCCGGCGCCGCCTCGGCGAACACGTTGATCGACCGGGACGGAGAGCACGACGTGGCGACGATGCCCATGAAGAGCTTCATCGCCCGCAGGGGCGACACTTTCCGCATGGTGTCGGCAGGGGGCGGTGGCTACGGCGACCCGCGCGGGCGAGATCCGTACGCCGTCCTGGCCGACGTACGGGACGAGAAGCTGACGCGCGAGTCCGCCCGGGATGTCTACGGTGTCGTCGTCAGCGAGGAAGGCAAGCCTGCGACCCCTTCCGCAGTACCACGCCGGCCCGTTCGCCGGTGAGCGTCCCGTCCAGCAGCGCGACGACGCCGTTGACGACCACGTGGCGCATGCCGGTCGCAATGCGGTTGGGCTCGAAGGTCGTGCCGGCGTCGGCGAACGTCTCCGGGTCGAACACGACGACGTCGGCGCGCATGCCCGGCTTGAGCAGGCCGCGATCCGAGAGCCCGACGATCTCCGCCGGCAGGCCGCTGAGCCGGTAGACGGCCTCTTCGGGCGTGAGCCGGCCGGTTTCCCGGACCATGAAGCGCCAGAACCAGGAGGCCCAGGTGTAGGCGCCCATGAAGGAAGCGCCCGCCAGCGGTCCGTCGGGGGCGAGCGCCGTAGCGTCGGAGGCCGGCACGCAGAGGTCGTGGGCGAAGACCTCTTCCTGTTGGTCCTCCGAATAGGCGCGGAGGAGAACCATTGGAGCCTTTTCCGCCCCCACGCTGTCGAGGAGAAGGTCACAGGCGGCGTCGAGGGCCGTAGTGCCCCGGCGTCGTGCGATTTCCTCGAAGTCCATGCGCGCCATGTCCGGCCAGATGTCGTTGTCCACGAGGTAGACCCGACCCCAGTCGCCCAGCCCGGTGATGATGGACTTGTGCGCGCCGATCTGCGCCCGGATGTCTGGTTTCCGGAGCCACGTCGCCTGGTCCTCCGGGCTCGCGTTCAACATCCGGGGCGGGAGCATGGCGTAGAGGAAGGTCAGGCCGTAGAGGCGGGTGTGCATGTCGAAGGCGACCTCGTCGCCGGCCGCTCTCGCCGCATCCACGAGTTCGATGCAGCGGTTCGTCTGATCGGGGCCGCTTCGGGGGGCGAGGTGGGAAACCTGGAGTCGGACTCCCGCGTTGCGGGCCGTGCGAATGGCCTCGGCCACGGCCTCGTCGGCGTGGTGCTCGCGCTCGCGGGTATGCGTGGCGTAGAAACCGCCCCGTCGCGCCGCGACTCGCGCCAGCGCCGTGATCTCCGCCTCTCCGGCACCCTGCTCGGGCGCGTACTCCAGGCCCGTGGAGTAGCCCCAGGCACCCGCCTCCAGCCCCTCTTCGAGCAGCCGAGTCATGGCCGCGACTTCGCCGCTCGTCGCCGGGCGGGCCTCCAGTCCCAGCGTCGCCAGGCGCAGCTGTCCGTTCGGGACCAGGGTCAGAACGTTGACAGCCGGCTTCGCCTCCTCGAGCCGCTCCAGGTACGCGGCGGGTGTGGACCAGTCCAGCGGCAGACTGCCGTCGAAGCCATAGATGATCCGGCTCGAAAGCTCCGGATCCCCGATCGGGAAGCAGCCGTGACCGCAGTTCCCGATCACCTCCGTCGTCACCCCCTGGTGGATGGCGCTGACCGCCCTCGGGTCCACCAGCAGCGTGTAGTCCGAGTGGCTGTGCACATCGATGAAACCGGGCGCCACGGCGAGACCGTGGGCGTCAAGCTCGATGGCCGCTTCCACCTCGACAGCCCCCGGGCGGGCGATCCGACCCTCGTGAACGGCCACGTCCGTCTTGACCGGCCCGGCGCCCGTGCCGTCGAACACCAGGCCGCCACGGATGATCAGGTCAGGGCTCATGGCATTGGACCGTTCGCGTTGAGGCTAGGCCCGGGGATAGGCGCCGGCGACGCGGGCGCGTTGGCGGACCAGGGCGAGGACCACGTCGATCGTGGGGGTGGGGACGTCGACCATGCGGCCCATCTCCTGGACGGCGGTGACGAGGGCGTCGATCTCCATGGGACGGCCCTTGTCGAGGTCCTGCAGCATCGACGTGCGGTGCGCGCCCACGGCCTCGATCCCGTTGATCCGGCGCTCGATGTCGATCGAGAAGCGGGCGCCCAGGGCTTCGGCGACCGCCTGTCCCTCGAGCATCATCGTCTTCGCGACGGCGCGCGTGTCGGGGTCCCGGGCGATGGTGTCCACGGTCTCGTGCGTGAGGGCGCTGATCGGATTGAAGGCGACGTTCCCCCACAGCTTCACCCACATCTCGTTGCGGATCCCCCGTACCGGGGCCCTGAAGCCGGCGTCGATCAACGCTCGCGCCAGCCGCCGCACGCGCTCCGTCTTCTCACCGCTGGGCTCGCCGAGGGTGAACCGGTTGTACTTCAGGTGGCGGATGATGCCGGGCTCCGACACCTCGGTGGCCGCGTACACGACGCAGCCGATCACGCGCTCCGGACCGATCCCGTCCCACTGCACGCCGCCGGGGTCGAGGCTCTCGAGGCGCCGGTCCCGCCACGGTCCGTCGAGTTCGTGGAAATACCACCACGGGAGACCGTTCGTCGCCGTGACGACCGCCGTGTCGGGCCCGAGCAGGGGCTGCATCGCCTCCACAATCCAGGGGACGGAATGCGCCTTGAGGGTGACGATCACGTAGTCCTGAGGCCCCACCTCCGCCGGGTCGTCCGTGCAACGCGGGTGGGCGAGGCGCTCCTCGCCGTCGATCAGGAGGCGGACGCCGTGCTCCTGCATCGCCTCCAGGTGGGGGCCGCGCGCGATGAGCGTGACGTCCCGCCCGGCGAGCGAGAGTTGCGCGCCGAGGTAACCCCCGATCGCGCCGGCCCCGTAGATGCAGATCCGCATCAGCGGGCCGTTCGGCTATTGGCCGTCCGGCTCCCATGGGCCGCGCGGCTCATGTCAGGCCGAGCTTCTCGGCCATGCCGATGCGCTGGATCTTGCCGGTCGGGCCCTTGGGGATGTCGTCCATGAGGAGGATCTTGCGCGGGACCTTGAAGTCGGCGAGCCGCTCCGCCGCGAACGCCTGAAGTTCGCGGGGCGTCGCCTCCATCCCGTGGCGGAGCACCGCGGCCGCCGCGATTTCCTCCCCCAGCTTCGGGTGCGGCATCGCGAACGCCACGACCTGCCGCACGGCCGGGTGGTCGAGGATCGCCTCGTCGATCTCGCGCGGCGAGACCTTCTCTCCCCCGCGGTTGATGATCTCCTTCAGGCGACCCGTGATCGTGACGTAGCCCTCGTCGTCCATGACGCCCTGGTCCCCTGTCCGGAACCAGCCGTTGGTGAAGGCCTCGGCGTTCGCCGCGGGGTTGTTCTCGTATCCGTCGCTGACGTTGGGGCCACGGATGACGATCTCGCCGATGTCACCAGCGGGCAGGTGCTGCGGGCCCGATTCGTCCATGACCGAGACCTCGGGGCCGGCGGCGATCCCCACGGTCCCCGGCTTGCGCTCCGCGGGGGGGAGCGGGTTGGACGTCATCTGGTGCGCCGCCTCGGTCATCGCGTACGCCTCCACCACCGGGGCGCCGAACGCCTCCTCGAGTTCCGCCATCACCTGCCGCAGGAGGGGGGCGGAGGCCGAGCGGACGAAGCGCAGCGGGTTCCGTTCGATCGCGTCGCGGTTTCGCGGGGCGCGCGTCAGAATCGCCTGGTGCATGGTGGGGACGGCCGTGTAGAAGGTGGGCCGCGCCTCGTCGAGCCACCCGAAGAAACGGAGGGCGTTGAAGCCGGGGGTGCAGAAGATCGACCCTCCGACGCCGAGCGGGGCGAGGACCGCGGCGATCAGCCCGTGGATGTGGAACAGCGGCATCACGTTCAGGCAGCAGTCGTCGGCCGTGAGCCGCAGGGTGCGCTGCACGTTGACCGCGGAGGTGCATACGTTCCGGTGCGACAGCGGCACGATCTTGGGTCGGGACGTGGTCCCCGACGTATGGAGGATGAGCGCGATGTCGTCCGCTTCGGCCGGGCCGCCTCGAAGGCCGTCCCCCGCCGAACTCCCGCTCGCGGAACCCTCGCCGGCTCCGTCCGTGCCGGCTCCGTCCGGCACGAGTTCGAATTCTCCCGCCGGAGCCTGCGGGTCGACATGCAACTCGAGCACCGGGATCCCGTGGCTGGCGGCCGCGGCGCGCGCCGGGGAGTCGCTTCCCGCTTCGAGGATCAGTGCCTTCGCGCTGAGATCCGAGAGATAGAACTCGTGTTCGGGCTGCCGATACGCCGGATTCAGGGGGGCCGCCGTAGCCGCGCACGCCACGGAGACGAAGGCAGACGCCATCTCGGGTCCGTTCGGGAGCACGATCGCCACGCGGTCGTTCCGGCCGATGCCGGAGCCGTTGAGCGCGGCGACGGTGCGCTCCACCTGGCTCCGGAGACCGTCGAAGTTCAGCGACTCGCGTCCGGGCGCGGCGATCGCGGCACTCCCCCCCGAACTGCCCGCGAGCAGTTCCCGGACGGTGACAGGATTTGGCATGGTCAGGTCTGGCCGGCCCGATGTCGCCGGTCTTGGTTGAAGGTTCTCGGCACGGACCGTTGACCGCGTGCGGTCAGCAGGAGACGCAGCGGTGGTTGTTCTTCGCCCCGAGGCTCTCGAGGAGGGCGATCGTCTCCGGGAACGGCTGCACGCGCTGGACGGGCCCATTGGCCAGGTCGACGGTCGTCTGGCCGTTGCGGGCCACGAGCGTCACGTCGGCGCCCTGCTCGACGAGATAGAGGATCATCTCGTTGTCGCCGCGGGAGGCGGCGTGGTGCGCGGGCGTGTAGCCGTTGTGGTCGCGCGCGTTCACGTCGGCCCCGAGTTCCTCGACGAGGAACTGCATGGCCGGAAGCCAGCCGTCCGGAACGTGGCGGTGCGAGTTGCCCGCGAAACCCTGTCCGTAGCCGACGCCGGCCGCCGCGTGGATGGGATGGACCGCCGGGCCGCCCACGGGTATCGGGTCGAGACCGGAGTGATCGATGTCGTCTCCGCCCCGGCCATAACGCCGCTGGGGAACCTTCGCGGTCGGCGTCGCGGGATCGGCTCCGTACTCGAGGAGCAGCTTCATGGCGTCGATGTCGAGCGCGTGCGCGGCGCGCCAGAAGGGCGTGGCGCCGGTGCGGTCGACGCCCAGGAGATCCCGGTTGTACGTCGTGAACCAGAGCGACTTCTTGAGCCGCGGGTTCGGGTCGACGCCCGCTTCGAGCAGCGTCCGCATGACGTCGAAGTACGACCACTCCTGCTGGTGTACGTCCGTGGGCTGCGGATGCCGGGCCTTCGGCGCCCAGTGCATGTTGAGCGCCGCATACAGCGGGGTGGCGCCGGCGTCGCTCGCGAGGTTGGGGTCGGCCCCGCGCGCGAAGAGTTCCATCGCGAGGTCGAAGTGCCCGTTGATCATCGCGATGAGCAGGGGGGTCGTGCCGTCCGCGGCGCTCCGCTGGTCGATGTCCGCGCCCTTGTCGAGCAGGACGAGCGCCGCGTCGCGGTGGCCTTCGCGGGCCGCGAGCAGCAGCGCGGTCAGCCCGCCGTGCGTGCCGACGAGGTCGGCGTAGTTGCCGAGGCAGCCGGAGCAGGTGGGCTCCTCGGGGTCCTCGAGCCGCACGGTCTGGAGGCCGGGGCCGGGGCCGGCGGTCGGCCTGGGGGCGGCTTCGCGCGGTGACGGCGCCGGCGGCGCGCGGCCCGCCCGGAGCGCGGCCACGCGGGCGTTGCGTTCGCGGCGGTCGAGCTGGTCCCACGCGTCGCGCGCCACGATGTCGAGCACGTACGCCGTGGCCGCGAGGTCCGCCCCCGCGTCGATAAGGGCGTCCAGCGAGCCGGCCCGGCCCGCCGCCGCGGCGAACATGAGCGGCGTCTGGCCCCATTCGGGCTCCCGGGCGTCCGGATCGGCGCCGTGGCGCACCAGCGCCTCGACCGCACCGGCGGACCCGGCCGCGGCCGCGAAGTGCAGCGCGGTCACGCCGGTCGACGTCGCGGCGCCCGCGTCGGCTCCGGCCGCCAGCAGCGCCTCGACGAGCGGCGCGTGCGCCGCCCGGCTCGCGACGTGGAGCGGCGTGTGCCCGCCCAGCCGCGTGCCCGCTTCGAGATCCGCGCCCGCTTCGATCAGCACCCCGGCCACGTCGGGCCGGCCCTTCATCGCGGCCCAGTGGAGTGCCGTCATGCCGTCGCCCCGCGCGGCGTTCACGTCCTCGCCCGCGGCGAGCAGCGCCCGCACGGCCTCCAGGTCGCCGCGCATGGCCGCGTCGGCCACCGGAGCATCCGGCCCGCCCGGCGACCCGACCGGCGCGGCCGCCCCGAGCGCGAGCAGCGCCGCGGCCGCGAAGACGAGCGATCGCGCGCGCCGCATCAGTCCGCCGTCTCCGCGAAGGAGAACGTCCCGGTGCTGTTCCCGAAGCTCGTGGCGTCGTCCATCCCGAGCCGGTGCATGAGGCTCAGCATCACGTTCGCCATCGGCGTTCCCGGCGCGGCCCGAAGGTGCAGGTTGCCTTCCATCCTCCCCTGCGCGCCGCCCACCACGAAGAGCGGACACCGCTTGTGGTTGTGCACGTTCGGGTCCCCCATCGGCGACCCGTAGATGATCATCGTCTTGTCGAGGAGATGCGTGTCCCCCTCCATCGACGCCTTCAGCCGGTCGAGGAAGTACGGGACGAGCCCGACGTGGTAGCGGTTGATCTGCGCGAAGTCCGTGATGTTGTTCTCGTTGTCGCCGTGGTGCGACGCGGGGTGGAAGCCCCTGTCGATGCCGCTCTCGGGATAGACCCGGCCGGACGCGTCCCGTCCCATCTTGAACGAGAACACGCGCGTCATGTCCGCCTGGAAGGCGAGCGCCTGCAGGTCGAACATCAGCTTCACGTGCTCGTCGAACGAATCGGGCACGCCCGCCGGCGCCTCCGGCAGATCCCGGTCTTCGCCGGACTCGTTGCGCGCCACCACCCGCTGGATGCGGCGCTCGATCTCCCGCACGTTTTCCAGGTAGCGGTCCATGCGCTGCCGGTCGGACGGATCGAGCCGTCCCCTGAGGCTCGCGACTTCACCGGTGAGGAAGTCGAGGATGCTGGCGCTCGAACGCTGCCGCGCCTCCCGCGCCTCCGGCGTCCCGCCGGCCCCGAAGAGCTGGTCGAACGCGACCCGCGGATCCCGGATCATCGGGAGCGGCTGCGTCGGCGAGGACCAGCTGATCGTGTCCGTGTACACGCACGCGTACCCGTACGCGCAGCCCCCTGCCTGGTCCACGTTCTCGATGCAGAGCTGCATGGACGGGATCGGCGTGTCCTGCCCGAAGCGGTGCGCGTAGAGCTGGTCCAGCGACGGCCCCACGAAGACGTCGGAACTCTCCGTCTGCTTCGGGTGCGCCTGCGTGAGGAACGTGGCGCTCGACCGGAAGTGGTCCCCGCCGATCTCCTTCGGCTGCCTGGCTTCGGCCGGCTCCACGTCGGTGTCGCTGATGATCGTGAGATAGTCCCGGTACGGCTCGAGCGAAGTGAGCGCGGTCGGGGACAGGTCGAAACCCCGGCCCGTCGCGGCGGGCGACCAGTAGTTCTGCGCCGCCCCGAACCCGCTGCTCCCCGCCGATCCGTGCACCATCTCGATGCAGACGAGCCGCGTCGGATCCGCGACCTCCCGCGCCCACAGCCGGCCCGCCGGTACCATCGCGTCGAGGAACGGCAGGGCGACCGTCGCCCCCGCGCCCCGGAGGAACGTCCGGCGAGAGAGGTGTTTCCCTGTGATGAACTCCATCAGTCCTCCCGGGATCCCTGGCTTTCCGCCTCCATGTCGTCGACCACGGCCTCGGTCCCCTTCAACCGGAACGCCGGGCTGTTGACCACGCCGAGGATGAACGCGGACATGCGGTGGTCCTGTTCGGCGGCCTGCCGCGCGATGGACCGCACGGTCGGCATGTCGTAGTACTCGACCCGCCGTCCCAGCGCGTAGGCAAAAAGGTTCTCCGTGAACGCGCGCACGAGCGGCACCGGCCGCGCGAGCAGCGCCGCGCGCAGATCCGCCGCGCTCGTCACCGGCGTGCCGTCGTAGAGTTCGCCCTGCGCGTCGATCGGCATCCCGCTGTCCTTGATGCGCCGCGCCCCCGTGCCGTCGAAGTACTCCAGCGCGAGACCGATCGGGTCGATCACGCGGTGGCACGAACGGCAGGCCGGGCTCGCCCGGTGCATCTCCAGCCGTTCCCGCACCGTGAGCAGCCGGCCCTCCTCGGCCTCCGGCGTCGCCTCCAGGTCGGAGACGTCCGGCGGGGGCGGAGGCGGAGGCGTCCCCAGCAGCACCTCCATCACCCACTTCCCGCGCAGCACCGGAGACGTCCGGCTCGCGTGCGAGGTGAGGGTGAGGATGCTGCCGTGCCCCAGCACGCCGCGGCGCTCGGGTTCGGAGATCTCGACTCTCCGGAAGTCCGTCCCGGTCACGCCGGGGATGCCGTAGTGCCGCGCCAGGCGCTCGTTCACGAACGTGTAGTCGGCCGTCAGCAGTTCGAGCAGGCTGCGGTCTTCCTGCACGATCGTGTGGAAGAGCAGTTCCGACTCGCGGTGCATCGCCTCCTTGAGCTGCTGGTCGAAGTCCGGATAGAGGCGGACGTCGGGGTTCATGCCCTCGAGGTCCTGCAGCCGGAACCACTGTCCCGCGAAACGCGTGGCCAGCGCCTCGGCGCGCGGATCCGCCAGCATGCGGCGCACCTGCACGTCGAGCACCGCCGGGTTGGAGAGCCGACCCTCCGCGGCAACTGCCAGCAGTTCGTCGTCGGGGCCCGTGGCCCAGAGGAAGAAGGAGAGCCGCGAGGCAAGATCGTAGTCGTCCAGCGCGTACACCCCGTCCGCTTCGCGCGCGGGACGTTCCTCGAAGCGGAACACGAAGTGGGGGCTGGCGAGAATCCCCTCGAGCGCGAGCCGAATCCCCTCCTCGAAACCGCTCGCCTCCGCCCCGGCGCGGTACAGTCCCATGAGCGCGGCGAGGTTGTCTTCCGTCAGCGGCCTGCGGTAGGCCCTCGTCCCCAGCCGCGAGAGGATCGCCTCCGCGCACGAAGCCTCGTCGTCCGGTGCGGACGGGCGACACGAGAACACGCGCTCGCGGCTCGGCGTGGCCGACATCCCGGCCGGAGCGAACGGCCCCGTGACCGCCAGGTCGCGCAGGTGCGGCAGCGTCGTGAACCCGTACGCGTCGGTGATGCTCGTGCTCGCGATCGACCAGTCGTGCGGCGACATCAGGTCCTGCGACGGCCCCTCGAAGGTGCGGATGAAGGCGGCCGCCACCCGGTGCGGACCCGCCTCGATGAACACGGGATCCGTCCGGAGGTTCACACCGTCGGGATCGGAGACGTGCATCCAGCGGTCGATGTCGAGGAGCGCGACCCGCTCGCCGTCGACCGAGATCTCGATCCGTTCGGGCTCGTCCGTCGTGTGCAGCGCGCCCTTCCCGTTCCCGAACAGGGCGCCGGTCGTCTCGTGGTGGAAGGAGACGCGGAAGGCGTACTCCCCGTCGGCCGGGAAGTTGTGGTCCACCGCGACGCCGCCCCGGCTCCCGTACGGCGTGCCCTCGACGTGCTCCGCCTGTGAGGTCCAGCGCGACACCCGGAAGGTGGCCTCGCTCGGCGTGACCTCCGGGTCGCCGATCGCGAGCCGGCTGATCTCGCTCGCCGCGCGCAGATACCCGTCCATCAGCGTCGGGGAGAGCAACTGGACGTCTGCGATGTTGTCGAAGTTGGCGCTCTTCGTGTCGAGCGGCAGATAGTCCCCGGCGTCGATGTCCAGGTCGAGGAGATCGTAGATCGAGCGCGAGTACTCGGCCCGGTTCAGCCGCTGGAAGGTCCGTCGCCCCGGATTCGGATTCGCCTCCCACGCCGCGTCCAGGCGGGACTCGAGGACGGCGGCCAGCGTCCGCAGGCTGTCAGGGCTTGGGCGGCGCACGCCCACGGGCGGCATCATGCCGGCCCGCAGCTTCCGCACCATCCGCTCGGCGACCACGGCGTTGTCGGAGGCCGAGGCCACCTCGAAGGCCTCGAGCGACATGCCCCCGCTGACGCGTCGGGGGTTGTGACAGCGCCGGCAGGTCTCGGCCACGACGCCTTGCGCGACTTCGACGGAGAGCGTGTCGACGGCGGGAGCCGGAATTGGAGCGGTCAGCGGTGCGACCGGCTGCGGCCAACTGGCCGGGGGATGCTCCGCGCCCCGCGCCCCGCCGGCCTCCTGACCGACGACGGGACTCGGGAGAACACCCGCTGCGAGCAGCAGCAAGAGCGATGTTCGCATGGCCGAAGCCTCTTCCGGACAACCGCGTCGCACCCCACGGGGCGCAAGGATACACCAACTTGAAAATGTACCATCGACGCAGATCGCCCGGCCAGCCGGATGCAGCGGGAGGGATCAGCCGCAACCGGGCGGAACAGGGAGCATCGCGAGGGTGTCGCGTCGCTCGAGCGCGTGCACCTGCACGAACTGCCGGCCAAGTTCATCCGTCCGGACGGCTGTGAGCGCCTCCGCCGAGATGTGCAGCACGCGAAGACCTTCGGGCAGCCGGACGGCCCCGATCCCTCGGCCGGTCTCCGTGAAGACCCGCCATTCCGGACTGCCCGGGCCACCGGGAAGTCGCCAGGACTGAATCCAGATATATCCCGGTTCGTCCACCATGAGGTCGTTGGCGAACGGAACCCGCGCCGCCATCCCGACCGCTTCCCCCATCACCTCGATCATCCGGGCCGCCTCCGGGACGACCTCGCCGCCCATTGCGCGTCCGGCGGCCGCAACCGACGCCGCGACCCACCGTTCTCTGTGTCCCTCCGTCACGCGGTCGACCGGGATGTCGAGGCGCAGTTCGCCCCGCGGAGTCCCCGTTTGGTCGAAGATCCGTACGACGGGTTCGTCACCGGCGGCGAGCAGGAGGCAGTTGCCTCGGACGGCGCTCAGGGCTCTCGGCGAGAACAGCGCACCGCGCATCCCGGACATTCCTTCGACGACGAACTGTGAACTTAGGCTCCCCGGGACACGAGCCAGCGCCGCGCCGACCGCGCCGTCCTGGTCGAGCCGGTGGAAGCCGACCGTATCCCGGCCCACGCCGCCCGGATCCGCCGCGACCATGCGATCCCCCTCGCGGGCATACCACGTGCCGTCCGCGAATCGTCCGACCTCGCCGACTCGCCGGGCCGCGCCCGTACGGCTCAACCTCGTGTCCTCCAACAACGATCCGTCGAACGTCCATTCCGACAGCCGTTGGTGTTCGCGATCGAAGGCGACAACCCGCCCCTCTCCGCTCGCCACGATGCCTGCCAACCTCCGAAATTCGCCGGGACCATCGCCGGCGCGCCCCATCGTGGCCATGACCCTCCCATCGACGGCAAGGACGGCGATCGTCGCGAGGGTCCGATCCGCTACGGCGATGCTCTCATTCGGCCCCCAGACGACACCGACGACGTCAGAAAACTCGCTGTCCGGCTCTCCCTCCAGCCACCCGTAAGCGCGCTCGGGCTCCGCACTCACGATCCAGCGGGAGGCGACACCTGCGGCGTCCTGGGCGATCGCTTCGCCTTGAATCGTGGCCGCTCCCACAGCCAGCAGTAAGGCGGCCACACGGGGGAAGGTCTTCACTTGAGCGATTCCTTGAGGCGGGTTGTGGGCCGGCGTTCGCAGGGAACGGCACGGTGAAGCAGCGTGTCACCGCGAAGGCTAATGCCTACATCGCCCGCTCGGCCACCGGTTCCGCCGGTCCGTCGGCGGCCCAGCTGCGGCCGCGGAGCCAGAGCGCGGCGGCTGCAAGGGCGAACGACGCGGACCACAGCCAGTAACCGGCGCCCGGGGTTGAGAACGCGACGGCACCTTCATCGTACGGGAAGGGTGACGGGCTGAAGACGCGGAACATCCCCAGCCCCAGGTTCACGACGCCCATGGCGCCGAGGACCCGCAGGAGCCACCGCCGGGCGGGTCGCCGGGAGCCCAGCAGCGCCGGCAAGGTCATAAGCAACGGCAGATTCGGGAGTAGTACTGCAGCCCCGATCCACACGGCCAGCACCGCGTCCGTCGTCCCCATCGTGATCAGCGTCCACAGCAACTCGTAGGGGCGCTGCGATCCGACGAGGGCCACGAGATCCGGGTGGAGCGCCCCGGAATCAACCCAGGCCATCCGAGAGATCGGCAGAAAGAACGAGACCGCGAACATCGCCCAGCCGGCCGCCAGCACGGGTCGCCACCTTCGCCTTCCGGCCTTCGCAAACTCCTTCGAAAGCGCGGCGGCTTCACCCAGTTCAGCGCACACGGTGTTAAAGGCTCGGGCGGGCGGCCGCTCGGGCGTCATCTCGCGTTCCAACTCGAAGCGAGCTCGGAGGTGGTCCTCCAACTCATCGACTTCGCGCGGAGAAAGCGAAGAACTGCGCTCCACCTTCCTGCGCCACTGCGTCACTTCGGCCTCAAGCTCAAACATGATCTTCTCTGGAGTACGGGCCGAACGTTGAAGCCACGCCGTTCGTCGGCCTGGCGGAGGCCCAATTGCGTCTGCGGAGCCAGAGGGCGGCGGCGGCGCAGACGCAGGAGGCGGACCACGCCCAGTAGCCGGGACCCAGATACCCGGGTCCGCCGGCGCCATCGGCCATGATGGTTGGAGGCCAGCCGAGGCTGAGAATGCCGAAACCGAGCGTCCCGACGCCCACGGCTCCAATCAGCAGCCACGGCACCTTCCACCGGCGGGAGCGCCAAAGCACCGGCAGGGTCATCAGCATGGGGAGGTTGAGGAGCAGCACGACCAGCGGCGGTCCGAGTTCGCCTTCCCGAAAGACGCGGACGAAGAACTCGTATCCGTAGGCTGTAAAATCCACGACGCCGCCCGACGGGCTGACCACTCCGGAGGTCACCACAGTCGGAAGGAGAAACGAGGCCGCGTACAGGGCCCACGCCGCCCACATAATGCGCCGCCACCGGGGCTGTCCCGCCCTCGCGAACTCGCTCGATATCGCCTTCGGCTGGCCCAGTTCTTCCCGCGCAATGGCCAGCGCCTCGGCGGGGGCCAAAGCCGGGTTCAGTTCGATTTCGAGCGTGACGCGGGCGCGGAGGTGATCCTCGAGTTCATCCAGTTCGCGGGCCGACAGCGACGATCCCCGCTCCAGCTTCGTCCGCCAGTTCCGGACTTCCGTGTCCAGTTCAAACACGACTACGCCGGCCTAGGCGAGCGTCTTCTTCGGGCGGGCGGATGCCCAGCCTCGTCTGCGGAGCCACAGGGCGGCCGAGGCGAACAGGAACGAGGCGGCCCAGGCCCAATAGCCGGGACGCAACGTGCCCAGCGCCTCAGGACCGTTCGAGATGATCGCGGCCGCGCCGAGTCCGAGAGTCGACACACCGATGATCCCGAGGATTCCCGCGAGCCATGTGCCCTTTGAGCGACGACAGCGCCAGATGAAGGGAAGAACGAGGAGCATCGGCAGATTGAAGAGTACCCACTCACGATCGATGAGCATCTCGTATCCCCACACCGTCCAGTCGTTGTTCCACGGCAGCGGGATGTAGAGCACCGGCAGCAGCAGTGAAGCCGAATAAAGGGCAAGAGCACCGGCAAACAGAGGCTTCCACCGGGGTCGCCCGGCCCGGGCGAACTCCCTGGAGAGCGCCTTCGGTTCACCGAGGTCTCGCCGGGCGATCGCGAAGGCTTCCGTCGGGGCCAGGCCGGCGTCCAACTCCAGTTCCAGGTCGACTCGGGCGCGCAGGTGGTCTTCGAGTTCGTCCAGTTCGCGAGGCGCGAGCGACGACCGGCGATCCAGTGCGCTCCGCCACCGCCGGACCTCGTTCTCGAACTCAAACATGGCTGCCTCCCCAGGACATCTGGAGCGCTCCGTACACGGCCCGCCAGCTCTCTCGATCGGTTGAGAGCTGTCGCTTCCCGCGGCCCGTCAACCGGTAGTACTTGCGACGCCGTCCCGCGTCGGTGAGTTGCCAGCGGCCCTTGATGAGTCCGTCGCGCTCCAGCCGGTGAAGCACGGGGTAGAGCATGCCGTCGGACCACTCGAGTTCACCGCCGGAGAGCAACTGGACCTGCTTGAGAATCTCGTACCCGTACGTCTCGCCACCCGACAGGATGGAGAGCACCATCGGGCGCGACGACGCGGCCACCAACTCCTTGTAGACCCGCTTCTTCATCCGGAGACCCCTGTGCCGGAGACCTGATACCATGAGATACAATGTACCTTGTACTACAAGGTGTAGGGAAGGATGGTTTCACGCAAGGGCATTTCGCGCGGGGGTCTTGATCGGACGTTCCCGCGGGAACGTCAGACGCGCAGGCCGAGTTCCCGCCGGAACGTCGGGCCGGTGGCGTCAGCCAGGCGGGAGCGCGATGGAGGCTACGGAGGAGCGATCGAACTCATCCCGGGACACGCCCCAGATGCGGGAGGGCGTGAAGCGAAGGGCGTCGAAGCGGTCGGGGAGTCGCATATGGCGCGCGGCGCCGTCGGGCTCGATGCGCAGCCACATGGGCCCGCCGCTCAGGCCGCCCGCGTCGAGATCCATGGGACGCAGCCACATCGTCCCGTCCTCGCTGCAGCGGAAATCCACGTAACGGGGCAGGTAGCTCGCGAGTTCATGCGGTGCTCCCTGCACCATGTCCGCCATCTGATTCACGAGCCGAAGGCTGTCCTCCGTCGTAAGCCGGGTTGCAACATCTCCCGTCACCTCCGCCTGCCTGAGCGCGAACACCGCTCCGGCGAACTGTCGAGGCGTGACCTCGGTGAAGGGCACGGGCGGAAGTTCGATGGGGTCCACCTCGGCACCGGATCCATCGAACCCGCGCAGTTGATTCCTGACCCGGTCGTACACGCGCACGAGGTTTTCGCCGCAGGAAGCCCACAGCCGGTACCACAGCGGGAAACCGCCGTCGCTCTGGATGAAGTCTCCGGATGGGTCGTCCAGGACGTCGCCGAGCGCTACGAGGGTTCGCGTCCCGCCAGTCTCGGGATCCACGGCGACCAGGTCGGCTCCCAGAAGCCCGTAGCGGAACTGCAGCACGCCCCCGTCCATCGTCGCGGTCGAATGGGGCACGATGATTTCGCGGCCGAACCGTGCGGTCCGCACGGACGGGTCCAGCATGCTCATGCCGCTCCGCACGCTGCCCCGGGGGACCGCCGGCGATACGAGCGAGAACTGCTCCGCGCCGGCGCCAGGTCGCGAGATCCGGATCAGCGCGTGGTGCAGGAGGTCGAGGACCCATGCCCCGCCCTCCCATCCTCCCGTGACGAAGGCGGCGGGCATCGGAAACTCGTCGGGTCCTCCTCCGGCCGATCCGTGAGCGCCGAGAGACTCGCCACCCGCACCGAATCCCATGAAGTACGGCTCCTGCGAATTCAGCACCCACACGGAGCCGTCGGCCAGAACCTCGAGGTCCCGAACCACCGCGAGCGAATCCGAGGTACCCAGCACCTCGACGGCCGATGCCGCCAGTTCAATCGGGGGGGACCGGTCGCCGTCTACGTCCGCCCCGTCAGCGCATGCGACGAGCGCCGTACCGGACAGCAATACCGCAATGCACCAAGACGCTCCGGTGATCGGCCTCGGCCGGGCCAGTTCAACATTCCGTGCTCGCCGTGCCCCCGAGCGGGCGGAGACCCACGCGCGGCTGCGAAGCAGGAGGGCTGCTGCCACGAGCGCATGCGCCGCGGACCAGGCCCAGTACCCGAGGCCGAGATACGGAAAAACGGTGACCTCACCTGCGCTGGTGACGGCTGATCCGTCCAGGAGGCTGGCAACGCCGAATCCGAGGGCCGAGACGCCAAACGCGCCGATGGTCCAGGTGAGCCATCGTGCTCTCGACCGCCACGAATACAGGAGGGCCGGCAACGTCATGGCCATGGCCAAGTTGGGGATCAGAGGGAGGATCCAGCCGTCCACAAGCGCCCGTTGCAGCCATTCGTGGGCGGGAGCCGACCACGGCACTTCAGTGTACATCGTTTGAAGCGCCGCAGGCCCGGCAATCGGCAGGATAAACGACGCCCCGTACATCGCCCATCCCGCCAGCAGGAGATATCGCCACCTGGGCCGTCCGGCCCTGGTGAACTCCATTGCGAGCGCCGCCGGTGCGCCCAGACCCTCCCGCGCGGTCACCAGCGCCCGGTACGGCGTAAGATCCGGATTCAGTTCCAACTCCAGATCGACGCGCGCACGCAGGTGGTCCTCGAGTTCGTCCAGTTCACGGGGCGAAAGAGACGACCGGCGTTCGAGACGCCTGCGCCAATTCGCGATCCCGGTCTCCAGCTCAAACATGGCTCTTCATTCGAACCCCGATTCCGGCGAATCCATACCACGAAGTACAATGTACCTTGAGATACAAGGTATAGGTGTCGGAGAATCCGGCAAGGGCTTACTGCCGGTCAGGGGCCACCGGACTGTCGCCCTGGTTCAGATACCGGGGTCGATGAGGACCTTGCCGAGGGGGCCGGATTCCACGGCCTCGTGGGCGGCGACGATGTTCTCGAGCGCGAAGCGCTCCGCGACCGTGTGGCGCAGTTCACCCTCGGTCAGCCACTTCGTGAGGTCTTCCACCGCCTTCCGCTTCGCGTCCTCGGGCATGAGGAAGACGAGGTCGAAGCGCACGGTGAGGTTCTTGTAGAGGAGGGTGTAGAAGGGGACGGCCGGCTGGGGCTCGCCCTCCGAGGCATAGGCGGAGATCACCCCGTTCGCCTTCAGCATCGCGATCGAGGCGTCGAGATTCCCGCCCATTTCGACCTCGACGATGCGGTCGACGCCCTCTCCTTCGGTCAGTTCCGCGACGCGGGCCGGGACATCTTCCTCACGATAGTTGATGACGACGTCCGCGCCCGCCGCTCGGGCGATTCTCGCCTTGTCGTCCGCGCTCACGGTGGAGAGGACCCGGGCGCCTCCGAGCCGGGCGCACTGGACCGCATAGGCGCCGACCGCGCCCGCGCCGCCCGTCACGAGCACGGTCTGCCCCTCGACGGGACCGTCGGCGTACACGCAGCGGTGCGCGGTCAGGGCGGGGATGCCGAGACACGCGCCATCCATGAACGACGCGTTCGCGGGGAGGGGGACGGCGCGGGACTCCGGGACGGTGGTGAACTCCGCCGCGGTACCGAGGTTGCTCCCCCACTGCGCCTCGTAGATCCAGACGCGGTTGCCGAGCCGGCCGGCATCGACGCCGTCTCCCACCTGGTCGATGACCCCGGCGCCGTCGAAGTGCGGCACCACGAGCGTGGAGTCGAGCGCGCCGCGGCCGCCGGCCCGCCGCTTCACGTCGACGGGGTTGATTCCAGAGGTGCGTACGCGGACCCGCACCTCGCCGGGGCCGGGCACCGGCGTGTCCCGCTCCCCCACCTCCAGCACGTCGGCCGCCGACCCCAGTTTCGTGTACCATGCCGCTCGCATGTCGTCCTTCTCCCGCTATTCGCCGCTGGGGTCGCTCGCGTCCGCGCCGGAACTCAGGCCGTCGGTGTGTCCGTCCACCGGGAGCGCCTGACCGGATATCTTCGCACCTGCGCCGGAAGTGAGGAAGGGTACGAGCCCGGGCACGCCGCTCAATCCCCGTCCCCGGCCGAGTCCCCGGCCGAGTCCCCGGCCGCTTCGTAGCCGTGTTCCTCTGCGGGGTAGCTCCCCGCCCGCACCTCCCCGGCGTAGCGCGCGACGGCCTCCCGCGTGGCCTTCCCCAGTTCGGCGTATCGCTTCAGGAAGCGGGTGCTGAACCCCTCGTTCAGGCCGAGCATGTCGTGCAGCACGAGCACCTGTCCGTCGCAGTCCGGTCCGGCTCCGATCCCGATCGTCGGCACGGAAACGGCCTCCGTCACTCGCCGGGCCGCGGCCGTGGGCATCAACTCGAGGACGATGGAGAAGACCCCCGCCTCCTCCAGGGCGACGGCTTCCTCCACCAGCCGGGCCGCCGCCTCTTCATCCTTCCCCTGAATCCGGTGTCCACCGAGCGCGTGGACCGACTGCGGCGTGAACCCCAGGTGGCCCATGACGGGAATCCCCGCCCGGACGATCGCCCGCACCGCGTCGACGACCTCGAACCCGCCCTCCAGCTTCACGGCGCCGGCGCCGGTGTGCTTGAGGATGTTGCCCGCGTTTCGCACGGCCTCCGCGGGAGAGACCTGGTAGCTGAGGAAGGGCATGTCGACGACGACGAAGGCGCGCGTCGCCCCGCGCGTCACGATCCGGCCGTGGTACGTCATCTGCTCCACCGTGGCGGAGAGCGTCGTCTCCTCGCCGCACAGGACGCTCGCCAGAGAGTCGCCCACGAGAATCAGGTCCACGCCGGCGGCGTCCACGAGCGATGCGAAGAGCGCGTCGTAGGCGGTGATGGCGACGATCTTCTCGCCGCGCGCCTTCATCGCCACGAGGTCGAACGTCGTACGCTTGCGTTCTCCGGAGCCTCCGCCCGGCACGCTCATGGTTCGCATGGAAACAGCGTCCGGCCGGTCTCGGCGTCCAGCACCCGGATCGCGCTCACGGGACAGTTCGCCGCCGCCTCGAGGACGAGCACGGCCGGGTCGCCTCCGGCGTCGACGACGGTCGACTGGCGGTTCTCGTTGTGCGCGAACACGCGCGGCGCGGTGGCCACGCACATCGCGTTGCCGACGCAGAGCCCGTGGTCGACCTCGATCCTCACCATGCAGCTCTCACCCTGGGACGCTCCATGCGACGGGCATGGATTCGATGGAACGGAACTGGATGCTCGGCTGGTAGCGCAGTTCATCCGTCTCGAGTGCGAACCGCTGGAAGCGGCGCGCCAGCCCCCGGAAGACCTCCTGTCCCTCGATGCGCGCGAGCGCGACCCCGAGGCAGTAATGGATTCCCGACCCGAAGGAGAGGTGCGGGTTCGGCTGGCGCCCGATATCGAACCGGTCCGGGTCCTCGAACACGGAAGGGTCCCGGTTCGCCGCGGCAATGATCCAGCGGATCCGCTCGCCGGGCGACAGCGTCTTCCCGCCCAGTTCGGCCTCGCGCGCGACGATGCGCTGGGTCGACTTCACGGGCGGATCGAAGCGCAGACACTCCTCCGTCGCCGTCCGCGCGAAGCGGTCCGGGTCCGCTCTCAGCCGGTCCCACTGCGCCGGATGCTCGATGAAGGCGCGGAGCCCGTTGCAGATCAGGTTCATCGTCGTCTCGTGCCCCGCGAACAGCATCAGTCCCGTATTCACGAGCACCTGGTGCCGCGTGAAGACGCCGTCGTTTTCCCCCTGGGCGAGAGCCGAAATCAGGTCATCGCCGGGATTCCGGATCCGCTCCTCGACGAACGGGCCGGCGTACTCCACGATCCCGCGGATCCCTTCCGTCAGCGGCCGCAGCCGGTCGGGTTCGCCGCGATTCAGGTGGAGGATGCTGTCGGCGAGCCCCCGAAGCGTGTCCATGTCCTCGCGGGGGACCCCCATCATCCGCGCGATGATCCGCACGGGGAGCGGCGCCGCGAGGTCGGTGACGACGTTCATCCGTCCCCGGGGCCACAGTTCGTCGAGGAGTTCGTCGACCGCCCGCCGCACGAAGGGCCGCCAGCCTTCCATCGCCGTCGGCGTGAAGAAGGAGTGGACCGTCTTCCGCTGCTCGAGGTGTTCGGGCCGGTCCTGCTCCACGAGTTGGTCCGCGCGAAACGTCCTGACCTCGTCGAACAGGGGCGCGTCCTCGGGCAGCACCGGCGGGTACGGCGCCCCCTCGACGCCCCGGATCACCCCCGAGGAGAAGAGTTCGTGGTGCCGGAGGATCCAGACGACGGGATCGTATCCGGTCACGACCCACAGTCCGAACTTCTCGTTCCAGTGGACGGGGTCCCGCTCCCGCAGCCGCGCGAAGGTCGCGTACGGGCGGGCAATCGCCTCTTCCGCGAAGAGGTCGTCGAGATCCGCCGGCGGACCGGCGGACCTAGGGGGAGAACCGGTAGACGACGGGCAGCCGCTCGACATCGGTGACGCTCGTGTCCGTGTGGTGGTAGATGAGCTGACGTCCGGTGCCGCAGTCGCCAAAGGCGTCGCACGAGATCGTGCCGATGAGACCCTCGATGCCGTGAGCTCCGATCCGCGCGCGCAGCGCGGCGCGGTCGATGTAGAGCCGTCCGCCCTCCTCCACCGCCACGGCGGCGATGGCGTCGAGCAGGAACGTCGTGGCATCGTAGGCGAGCGCCCAGTAGGCAGTCGAGGGATGCTCGCCGTACTCGGCCTCGTACGCGGCGATCACCGTCTCGGCGCTCCTCCCGGTCACCGCGTTGACGTTGCCGCGATAATCCGACTGGGGTCCGGCGAAGTAGATCCCTTCCGACTGCGGCTCCTCCAGGAACTCCGAGACCAGGAGGGCCGCGCCGGAGATCAGCGTCGCGTCCTCGAGGCCGTCGAACCCGGGCGCCTGCGCCGCGAACGGCGAACCTTCGGGGACGAAGAGCGGGAAGAAGATCCCGTCCGGCCCGGCGGACGCGAACTCCGCGAGCACGGACGTCATGTCGGTCTGACCCTTCGCGATTCCGGTGGCGACGGGCACCTCCCCGCCGACCGCGCGAAAGGCGTCCCCGAAGGCGTCCGTCAGCGCCGTCGTGTAGGGATCGCCGTCGTGCAGCGTGACGATCCGCCGGAGCCCCAGGTGATTGTAGGCGAAATCCGCCACGGCGCGCGCCTGGTAGAGGTCGTTGTTGGCGACGCGGAAATAGCCGGGGTGGTGGTCCGGGTTCGGGTTGCCCGCCAGGTCCGAGGTCAGGAGCGGCGACGTGGTGCTCGGCGCGATCATCGCGAATCCAGCCCGGCTGATCACCGGGGAGGCGGCCACCGCGGCGGCGGAGCAGGAGGTCCCGATGACGCCCACGACCTGCGGATCGCCGACGATCTCGCCGGCGCCGGCCCGCCCGCCATCGGGAGAGCACGCGGAGTCCACCGGGTCGCCGAGGTCGACGCCGCGGCCGAGGACGGTGCCCACGTCGCGGACGGCAAGCTCCACGCCGCGCCGCGCCGCGACCCCGAGCGATGGCGCCCCCGTCATCGCCAGCAGGGACCGGATCCGCACCGACTCGCCGCGCAGAACCGTCACGGTGCCCAGCGGCCCCGGCTCGAAGCTCGACGGCCCGGTGCTTCCATCGCACGAGACCGTGAGGAATGCCGCGAGAACCACGATCCCGGTCTGTCGAACGGTTCCCCACCCTCCGCGCATAATCGTTCCCCTTCGTGACAGTTCGTATGCTCCGCCGCAAGCTACGCGCAGGTCTCGGCGCCTCCAAGACGCCCGGCGGCGGCGCGGGCCGGGTCCGCGACTACGCCGGGTCCGTCTCCGGATCGGCGGAGGCGTGTGACTTCTCCTCGAGGGTCGCCGAGCCGTAGTCCTCGCTCAGGGCGCGCTTGAGCCGGTGGCGCTCGTCGTTCAGGCGGTAGACCTGCCGCGCCGCCTCGATGAAGCGTGGGCCGAAGTCGCGGGCGCGTTCCAGAGCGCGCAACTTGTCCTCGACATCCCATATCCCCCGGTTAACGGCTTCCAGTTCCCCGAGGCGTTCCGTGACGCGGAGCGGGGCTTCCTCGAGCGGCCCGACCGTCCGCTCGCAGATCTCCCGGAGGCGTTCGAGTTCGGAGTTCACGTTCGCCAGCTTCCGGGGATCGTGGATCCGGGCCTGTTTCAATCGCAGGATCGTGATGCGGTCGATGAGTTCGCCGGCGGAGACCGGGATTTCGATATTCACGCCGCCAAACATATCACCGGCCGGACACAACGGAGGGAGGAGACGCGGTGAGGATTGGGCTCGTGGGGTTCGCGGGCGCCGGCAAGACGACGGTGTTCAACGCGATGACGGGACTCGGCGTCCCGGTCGGGTTCGGCGGCGAGGTGCGGCTGGGTACGGTGCGGGTCCCGGATGAGCGCATCGATGCGCTCAGCGCCCGCCTGTCCCCCCGAAGGACGACGTACGCGGAGATCCGGTTCTGCGACATTCCGGGGGAGCACGGCGCGGCGAGCAGGGGCCTGTCGCCGCGTGGGCTCCAGCAGATCCGCGATCAGGAGGCGCTATGCCTCGTCCTGAGGGACTTCGACAACCCCGCGCTTGCCGACCCGCCGGACGCGGAGGGCGAACTCGAGGCCTTCGCCACGGAGTGCCTGCTCTCCGATCTCGACATCGTCGAGCGCCGGCTGGACCGGGCGCGGCGCGAGGGGGCGGACGCCGTCGAGATCGCCACCTTCGAACGGGCGCTCGAGGTGCTCGAAGGCGAACAGCCGCTGCGGACCGTGCCCCGGGCGGAACTGGACCGCGCGCCGTTCCGCGGCTACGGCCTCCTGACGGACCGTTCGCTGCTCGCCGTGCTGAACCGCAGCGAAGACCGTGCCGGGGAGGCGCTGCCGCCGGCGCTCGCCGCGCGTCTCGCCGCGATGGGGGCCGGCGGCCTCGGGCTGTCCGCGCCCGTGGAGGCGGAGATCGCCGACCTCGACCCCGAGGACCGGGCCGCCTTCGTGGAGGCGCTCGGCCTGAACGAACCGGCGCTCGCCCGCTTCATCCGCTCGGCCTACGGGCTCCTCGACCTCATCTCCTTCTTCACCGCCGCCCCCGCCGAAGTCCGCGCCTGGACGATCCGGCGGGGCACGCGCGCCCGGCGGGCGGCGGGCCGGGTCCACTCGGACATGGAACGCGGCTTCATCCGGGCGGAAGTCATCCCCTACGAGGTATTCGCGAAGTACGGCTCCGAGCCGGCCGTGAAGGAGGCGGGCCTGATGCGGGTCGAGGGCAGGGACTACGTCGTCGAGGACGGCGACATCCTCCACATCCGCTTCAACGTCTGACCCGCCCGCCGAACCCGGAGTCCTACCCTTCGAGGAGCGTTTCGATGTGGGCGGCGGTGGCGAGGGCGGTGCCGTCGAGGTTGTACCCGCCCTCCAGCAGCGAGACGACGCGGCCTTCGCAGCAGGTATCCGCGTAGTCCATCGCGGTCCGCGTCATGCGCCGGAAGGCGTCGTCCGTGAGCGCGAAGCAGCCCAGGAGATCGTCGACCCGGCTGTCGAAGCCCGCCGAGAGGATGACGAAGTCCGGGTCGAAGGCGGCGACGGCCGGGGAGAGCGTGTCGTCCCAGCGGCCCAGCATGTCGGCGTCGGTGGCGCCGCAGTCGAGGTGGACGTTGATGTTGAGTCCGCTCCCCTCGCCTTCGCCGGTGAGGGCCGGGTCGCCCGTGCGCGGGTAGGCGGCCCAGTCGTGGGCGGAGAAGAAGAGCACGGACGGGTCATCGTAGAAGGCGTTCTGCGTCGCGTTCCCGTGGTGGTAGTCCCAGTCGATGACGAGGACCCGCTCGAACCCGTGCATCCGCTGGGCGTACCTCGCGGCCACGGCGGCGTTGCTGTAGTAGCAGAAACCCTCCTCCGCGCCGGTGTTGTTCGCGTGGTGGCCCGGCGGGCGGACGGCGCAGAACGCGTTCCGCACCTGCCCCGCGACGACCGCATCGATCGCGGTCAGCGCGCCGGACACGGCGAGTTCCGCGACCGGGCCGGAGACGTCGAGTTCGCGGATCGACGCCACGTGTTCCGGCGTGTGGTGCGCCTCGATGTGCGGCATCGCCTCGGCGGCCGGCGCGAGCGGCACCGTGGCCTCGTCGAGTCCCCGCGCGACGAGTTCTTCCCGGATGCGGACGAGGCGGTTGGGAACCTCCGGGGGGCGCGCGCCGTCCGGCCGGATCAGGACGTGGTCCAGGTAGCGGTCGTCCCAAACGAGTCCGGTCCTCGTCGCCGTGCCGCGCGCCGGGATGCGTGAGGCGGCCTCCGACTCCCCCGCGTCGGGGGCCTCGCCGCAGGCCAAGGCCGTGGCCGGAAGCAGGCCGAAGCCCGCGACACCCAGGGCAGCCTCCTCGACGAACTTCCTTCGCGTGCGGGCGAAATCTCTCGGCGTGCGCATGGCGGGACCCCCTTTCCTGAAACTAGACTAATCGAGGCTTGACGTGGGTCGCGAGCCCTCCGCGAGAACCCGTCGCGAGCGTTCGACCGCCCCCCCCTGACCCCGAGGTATCCCATGGCCGCCGGAAACACGCACAGGAACCGTCCCCTCCGCACCCTCCTCCTGGTGGGGACCGTCATGGGAGGCATGGCCCTCTTCCAGGGTTGCGGAGGAGTCCCGGGAGAGGAGGAGACCGACGCCATGGCGGAGCCCGAAGAGGCCACGGACACGCGGATCGTGGACCGGCTCGCCGCCGGGGACGCGGTCTTCGGACTCTTCTCCGGCGATCACACGCCCGAGGCCGGCGCCACCATGGCCGCGATCCGTCCGCTCGATTTCGTGTTCTACTCGCTGGAGTCCGGCCCCTTCGACATCCCCGCGCTCGAGAGCTACGCCGCCGGGATGTCGGAAGCCTCGGGGCACATGATGCCCCACCCGATGCTGCTGCGGATTCCCCCGATCCGGGATGGGCACGACGAGGCGCGGGATCGTGCCGCGCAGGGTCTGGCGGCCGGGGTCTCGGGGATCGTCTACCCGCACGTCGAGACCCCGGAGGAGGCCGCCCTCGCGGTGGATGCGCTCGGCGACGCCGCCTGGCCGGGCAATCCCGACGGCCACCTGATCAGCTTCCTCCTCATCGAGGACCAGTTGGGGATCGACAACGTGCGGGAGATCGTCTCCACTCCCGGCGTCAGCGCCGTCTCCCCCGGGCCGGGCGACCTCCGGCGCGTCTACGACGGAGACATGGAAAAGGTGGAGGAGGCGATCCAGATCGTGCTCGCCGCCTGTCTCGAGTTCGACGTGCCGTGCGGGATCACGGCCGGCGTGGACGACATCGCCACGCGGATCGAGCAGGGGTTCCGCGTGTTCATCGTCACCCAGCCGGATGCCGTCGCCCTCGGGATGGCCGCCGCCGGCCGCTAGGAGGAAAGATGAAGTCGCTCAGCCTGATCACACCGGTCCTCGCGCTCGGACTGCTGCCCGCCGCCGCGCTCGCCCAGGAAGGCTCCGGAGGCGGAAACGGAAACGAGCCCGAGCCTTCGCGCTGGGAGTCGAACCATTCCATCGTCGTGGACGGCGAGACGGTCGAATACCGGGCCGTCGTCGGCAGCGTCATCCTCCGCGACAACGAGGAGAACGCGACGGGAGAACTCTTCTACACGGGGTACTTCCGGACGAACGGCGGCGACCCCACCACGCGCCCCATCATCTTCGCCTACAACGGGGGACCCGGGTCCGCCTCGTTCTGGCTCCACATGGGGATCATGGGACCGCGCCGCGTCGTGACGCCCAACGTGGGCCAGCAGGCGCCGCCCCCGTACCCGCTCGTCGACAACGGCCACACGGTGCTCGACATCGCGGACGTCGTGATGGTGGATCCGATCGGGACGGGGTTCAGCCGTCCGGCGGGCGACGCCGAGGGGACCGATTTCTGGGGGATGGACGAGGACGCCGCCTCCCTCACGCAGTTCATCCGCCGGTTCCTGAGCGAGAACGACCGCTGGAACGCGCCGCGCTACATCCTCGGCGAGAGCTACGGCACGACGCGCTCGGTGCTGCTCGCGCGCCACCTGCAGGGCGCGAACATCGACCTCAACGGGATCGTGCTCGTCTCCGCCGTCATCGACTTCAACACGCTCCAGTTTCCGCCGGCGTCGCACATCGGGTTCATCACCAACCTCCCCGCCTATGCCGTCGTCGCGGAGTACCACGACAAGCTCCCGGGGGGACGGCCCGACGACCTCCAGGCGTTCATGAAGGAGGTCGAGGCGTGGGCGCTGACGGACTACGCGCAGACGCTGCTCGCGGGCACGACGGTGGACCCGGCGCAGCGCGCCCGGGTGCTGAGGCAGATGCACGAGTACACGGGCCTATCGATGGACTTCCTCGAGCGGGCCGACCTGCGCGTCTCGGCGCCCGAGTTCGAGAAGGAACTGCTGCGCGACGAGGGGGTCACGGTGGCCCGCCTCGACGCCCGTTTCACCGGGCCGACGGGCGACCTGCTCGAGACGACGCCGGGGCACGACGCCCAGTCTTCGGCGATCAGCTCGGCCTACACGTCGCTGTTCAACACGTATGTGCGCGACGAACTCGGCTACGACGGCGACCGTGAGTACTGGCCCAGCGGGATGGCGCGCCCCTGGAACTGGGAACGGCAGGGCGGGCGCCGCGGACCCTTCGGCGGTTCGGCGCTGAACGTGGGACCCGACCTGGCCGAAGCGCTCGAACGCAACCCGCGCCTCGAGGTCCTGCTCATCAACGGGATCTACGACCTCGCGACGCCCTACTTCCCCATCGTGTGGTCGCTGGAGCAACTCGGCCTGGCGCCGGACCTGCGCGACAACATCACGCGCGACGACTTCGCCGCCGGCCACATGATGTACGTGGAGGAGAGCCTGCTCCCGCAGTGGCGCGAAACGCTGGCGACGTTCATCACCCGTACATCCGGAGCAAACCTGGTCCCGTAGCCATGCAACTTACCGAAGTCACCTGGCGGGACGCACAGCGGATGCCCGACGATGGCAACCGCTACGAGGCGATCGGCGGAGTCCTGCACGCGGCGCCACATCGTCGACGAGGCGGGACTCGTGGGGGCGCCCGACCTCGTCGTGGAGGTCCTCTCTCCCTCCACCGCCGAGCGCGACCGCGGCGTGAAGCGGCGGCTCTACGAGCGCCAGGGAGTGCGCGAGTACTGGATCGTGGACCGCGCCGAGCACCGGGTCGACGTGTACCGCTTCGGCTCGGGATCCGGGACGGGACCGGAAGTGAACCTCAAGCCCGAGCGCTTCCGCCGCCTGCTCCCCGTCCGCCTCGGCGACACGCAGGTCGGCACGATCGACCTCTCCGCCATCTTCGCCCCCGGATTCGGCGACAGCCCCCGCTGACGGGGTTGCCGTCGCCTTAGCTGCTTCTGCTGATGGTGACGTAGGTCGTTTCGCCGGGCCGAGTCAGGGTGAGGTGGATGACCCCGGTCCCGTTTGCCTGGCGGACCACGACGGTATCGCCCACCTTGGCATCCAGCTCCTCGAGTCGTCGCCTGCCTTCAAGAACCTTGTTCCTGGGCCAGTCCTCTACCGTGATGTCGTCGATCACGGTCATTTCGGTTTTTTTCGCTTCGTCGTGGGAATTGCCGAGTATCTGCCGCCACACCCGCCATCTGACCAGTTCACGCAACGGTTTCCCGCGTGACCGCCACTGGTCGGGGTAGAGGGCGAAATGCCGGGACAGCGCGCGTTCCTCATCTGCTTGCAACGCGTACCGCGCTCCGAGGTAGGTGTCCGTGAGTTGCTCGCGTTCGTCGTGGGTTGCGGCCGCGGCCATCTCCTCACGATAGCGGTCGCCGAGTTGCTTGCGTTCCCGGTCGAAGTGCAACTGGATTGCGCCGAGACCCGTGAGTCGCGGCTTCGGAATCGTATCAGTCGCCATCGCTCAACCTTCGATGCTCGGTGAACCGCACCTCCCACCTCGTGTCCATGCGGTCGATTTCCCTGCTCAAACGCGATTCCATCCGCGTTATCCTGTCGCTCAGCGGGGTCGCGATGAGCTTCGTAAGCGTCCAGACCGTACCGATAATCGTACCTACGATCGCGACGATCGTTGCGAGCGCCCCGATGGCGACTACAAGCGGTTGCTCCATCAAATCCGGTCGTTCCTCTCCAAGATAACCTCGCCCTCCCCCAGCCACGAAAGCGCGTGATGTCGGCCGCAGCCCTGGCGACGGAGGCATCCTTCACAACCCAAGAGTAGAGCACGAGTGTCATCCAGGGCTCAACTCCTCGTTCGGTTGTCGGCACCGATCCGGGCGTCACCAGGTCGTTTCGTAGCGGGCGGGGGCGAGGTTCCAGGTTTCGCCGTAGACGTGCAGGCGGTGGGTCGACCCATCGGGGCCCACGAGCGGCGCGCCGGCGTGGGTCCACGCGAGGAGGCTGCCGCGCAGGTTGAGCACGCGCCGGCCCTGCTCGTTCTGCCGCTTCGCGTACTCGGAACTCCGGTGGCCGATCGTGCAGTACGCCACGACGGTGCGGTCCGCGTACCGGTCGGGGTCCTGCTCGAACTCGTCGGAGGTGATGGAGCCGGGAATCCAGGAGACCTCGCGCTCGCGGGGCGCCCGGGCGTCGACGAGTACGACGCTGCCGGTCTCGAGCAGTCGCCCCACCTCTTCCACGGTGACGGCCTCCACCTCGGGGAAGCGCCGTTCGACCTCCGCCACCATCTCCTCCACGCGCGCGAGCTTCTCGGCGTCCGTCAGCTCCGGCGGGGGCGCCTGCCCGGTACAACCGGTGGCGGCGACGAGTACGAGGGCCGGCGCCAGAGCCAGAAGGGTCGGCGCCGGGACCGGAACCGCCTTGTGTCGTTCCATCGTCGTTCTCACGGACAAATCGTCGTTCTCCCGGTCGGGGCGCTCAGGCGGCGCGGGCGGTCGCGATGCCCTCGGCCAGCGCGTCGACGAGCCGGGGGATCGAGTGCGCCGGCGTGGCACAGAGCGCGATCCGCACCGCGCCCTCCATGGGGATCACGTACACCCCCGCCTCCCGCATGGTTGCGGCCGTCACCTCCGCGTCCGGCGTGAACACCGAGACGAAGAAGCCGCCCTCGTAGCGGGGGTAGGACAGCCCGGCGCCCCCCGCCAGTTCGCTGAAGACCGCGACGCGCTCGTTGAGGAGACGGATCATCCCCGCGCGCTCCTCAGCCGTGCGACGGCGCAACTCCGGATCGGTGAGGAGTTCGGTGGCGCCGAGCAGTCCGAGGTGGTTGCAGTTCGACCACGTGGCCCGACACGAGAATCCGAGCGCGTTCGAGATGCGCTGTCGCTCCTCCGCCTCCCGGTGGAGCGCCACGAGCGCCCCCACCCGCGCGCCGTAGAGGGCGAACGACTTCGACACGGTCCAGCCCACGAGCACGGTCGCGGACGCCATCATCCGCGGGATGTAATCGATCCAGCGGTTCGACCCCTCGTCCCCGAACTTCGCGTAGGCGTGGTCGAGGAGAAACGCGACGGGACCCCGCCGACCGACCTCCCGCACGATCTCCGCCACTGCCTCCCACTCCGCCTCGTCGAGCGAATAGCCGGTGGGGTTGTTGCACGGGAAGTTGAAGAGGACGAGCGACCGCCCCTGCCGCTCGAGCTGGCCCTCGATCCCCGCCCGGAACGCTTCGACGTCGAGGCGGATCGCGGCGTCGAACATGTTGAAGGTCTCGACCGCGCGGCCCGAATGGGTGGAGATCGTGTGGTACGGGCCCCAGTAGTAGCTGGGCGTGAGCGCGGCCTGTCCGGGCTCGAGGAAGTTCAGGATCGCGTGGTGGATCGCCCCGGTGCTTCCCGGCGTCGCGACGGCGACCGCCTGCTCGGCCAGGCCGCCCTCCCCCAACAGGTCCGCGATCACCGCGGCCAGGTACGGAGGGTCTCCGGAGATCGGCGCATAGCCGGCGGCGCGCGCGTGCGGCACGCGCCCCAGCGCCTCCGCCGCCGCGGGCATCACCGCGAGGCTCCCGTCGTCGTTCATCAGCGCCCCGAGCGTCGAGTTCAGGATCGACTCGCCCGCCGCGGTCCGCCGCACCGCCTCCCCGTGCAGGGCGAAGATCGGGTCGTTGCCCTCGCGCGTCGCCGCCTCGGGTATGAGGCTGCCGGAAGAACCGGAAAGGGTCGTCATCGCCGTCGTCATCCTCCGTTACCGGGCCTTGTTGGAGAAGTTGCCGTGCACGCTGTAGCGGGCGACGGCGCCGTCCTCGCGGTGGAAGATGTACGCCTCTCCCGGCTCGCCGTCGTCCCGCATGCGCCGGAACGTATCGCCGCTCTCATGCCGCAGCTTCGTCATTCCCTCGACCGGATCGTTCGAGGGCACGCCGAGCGCCGCGAGGCCATCGTCCCACCGGAGGATGACCGTCTCTCCCCACGTGGACTGGTACAGTCCCTCATACTCCGCCAGCGATGCCGGGCGCGCGGTGCCGCCGCCGGGGTCGTCCCGGGCCTCTTCGAAGGCCGCGCCGAGCGTCGCCATCATCTTCGTCCACACGTCGGTGGGATTCGCCTGCGCGTTCATCATCACCGCGCCCGCCAGCTTCTTCGCCGGAAGGATCTGGAAGGTCGATCGGAAGCCCGGGCAACTCCCGCCGTGGCCCACCGCGCGCTCCCCGTCGCGGCGCGAGACCGCGAACCCGAGGCCCCACATCGTGTCGAAGTCGGGGTCGACCCAGTGCACGCGGTGCATTTCCCGCAGGGTGTTGACGTCGAGGATCTCCGTGCCGCCGTTCTCCAGCAGGCGGAACTGCCACGAGGCGAGGCGCGCCAGGTCCTCCACGGTGGAGGCGAACCCGGCTGCGGAGGCCATCCCCAGCGCCTGGAAGAAGGGGGCCTCGGCCCGGTCGCCGTCCCGCTCAAGCCGCGAGTATCCGGTGGCGTAGCGGCCGCCCTTGTGCTCGACGGGAATGTCGGTGTAGGTGTCGGACATCCCCAGCGGCTCCAGGATCCGGCTCCGAATGTACTCGTCGTACCCCATCCCCGAAGCCTGCTCGATCAGTTGCCCCGCCAGCGCCATGCCGAGGTTCGAGTACTGGAAGTAGCGGCGGCCGGGATACAGCGTCTCCTGCCCGGAGAGCCCCTCGATGATCTCGTCCCGCGTCGGGAAGGGGTGGTCGGGGCCCGTCCAGTAGGGGTGCGCCGACTCCCGCGGGAGCCCCGAGGAGTGGGTGAGGACCCCCTCCACGCTCACGTTCGGACCGTCGGGGTACACCTGTTCGAGATCGTACCACGGGAGGTGCGCGGAGACGGGATCGTCGAGGTCCAGCTTGCCCTCGTCCCGCTGCTGCATCACGCCGATGGACGTAAAGAGCTTCGAGATCGAACACACCGAATACATGGTCGACGGCGTGGCCGGGACCCCGGTCTCGCGGTGCGCGTACCCGTAGCCGCGGGCCCACACGAGATCCTGGTCGTGCACGAGCGCCGCCGACACGCCGGGGATCTTCTCGTACGCCATCTTCGCGTCGAGCCACGCCTCGAACAGCGCCACCGCCTGCTCGAAGCGCGGATCGTTGACCGGGTCGCCGTTCCCCTGCGCGCACCCGGCGGCGGGAGCCGCGAGAAGGACGGCGAAGACGAGGGCGATGGCACGGCTTCGGGGACGGCTTCGGAACTGGCGAACCATGGCGGGACCTCCTTCGTTGGCGCGGGTGAGGCAAGGTGCCGGAGCCGGACTGGACGGGGCAAGCGTCGCGCGAACCCATCCCGGGGCTCTGGCGCGAAGGCGGGGGGCGCGCCACCCTTCGGCATGGCTCTTCCACCTGTCTTCCACCCGCACGAAAGGACCGAGACATGCGGAGACTTGTCCTGGCCGCCGCCCTCGCGCTGGGCCTGGCCGGAACGCTCGCCATCGGAGGCGCGGCCCCGGTGAGCGCGCAGGACTCGCAACTGCTCGCCGTGGGCGAGATGGCGCCGGACTTCGCGCTGCCGGGCGCGACGCGGTACGGGGCGCTCGAAGACCCGATCCGCCTCAGCGACTACCGGGGCGAGACCGTCGTCCTCGCCTTCTTCTTCAGAGTCAGGACGCGTGGCTGAACGGTTCAGATGAGAGCGTACCGTGATCAGTACGCAAGTGTTTTCAACGAGGGCCGCAACGTGGTCCTCGTCGGCATCTCGAACGACCCGGTCGACGAACTCGCCTCATGGCTGAAGGACGAGGACTTCCCCTTCCTGTTCGCGAGCGACGCGGGCAACGACGGGGGCACCTACGTCGACTTCGGCGGAGGCCTGAGGGACAGCAACGCGGTGGACAGCCGCGCCGTGATCGTCGTGGGGCCCGACGGCCGCGTGGCGGGCGTGATTCCGAGCTTCAACCAGGTCGACCCCGCCGCCTACGACGAACTCGCCGCCATCATCGACGAGGTGACGCCGGAGCCCGTGGACCCTTAGAAGCTAATCGCCTCCCGCTTGCTGAGCGGAGAGGATTCCGGTGACGGCCCCGACGAGATCCTGGTCGGGGCCGACGCCGGTGTAGGCCACCTTCCCATCCGCGTCGAGGATGACGACGATCGAGGTCGTGGTCGCCGAGTAGGCGCGCACCGCGGCGCCGTCCGCATCCCACAGATAGGGGTATTCCGCCCCGTGCGCCTCCGCGTGGCGCCGGACACGGCGCAGCGATTGGGCCACCGCGACCGCCACCGCGACGACGTTCACCTGGTCGCCGAAGTCCGCCTGCACCCGGTCGATCTCGGGTTGCAGCTCCTCGCACTGCTCGCACCACGCGGCCCAGAACTCGAACAGCGCGGGCTTGCCGTCCGCGTAGTCGAGAAGCTGGACCTCGTTGCCGTCCAGATCCTGCAGGGTGGCGTCCGGACCCTGCGTCCCGGGGGCGAGGCTCACCTGCCCCGCACCGGCCTGCGCGTGGAGGGGCGCCGCCCCGGCGAGTGCGGCGAACGCGGCCAGCGCGACAACCGCGGCCAGCGCGGCGAACGCCGAGGCTGTCGCGTAACGGGGGATCCGTCCCGGTTTCGTGTTCACATGAAGTATCCCGCCCGGATGAGGTAGAACTGCGCCATCCCGATCATGATGACAGCGGCGGCCCGTTTCATCCAGATCATCCACGTCCCCGACTTCGGCAGCACGGCTAGCGTCCCCGAGAACAGGCCGACCGCGATGAGCACGGCGGTCATGCCGATGGAAAAGGTGAACAGGTAGACGAAGCCCATGAGGCCCGCCTGTTGGGCGACGACCCACGTCAGGACGACCGCGAAGGCCGGCGCCCCGCACGGCGCCGCCACGATGCCGGACGTCGCCCCGAGGAGGAACACGGCACGGTACGATCCGCCGCCGCGGCTGCCCGCCCACGCGAGGAGCCGCTTCGGCACCGGGACGGGGAAGACATCGAGCATGAACAGCGAGAAGAAGAGGAGGAGGTTTCCGGTCGCGAACAGGGCCCAGAAGCTCGCCCCGATCGAGCCCAGGACGGTGCCGCTGAGGCCGGCGATGACGCCGAGCACGGAATAGAGGAGCGCCAGTCCCAGGGCGTAGGTCAGCGTCAGGCCGACGGTGCGTTTTCGCGACTGGGTTTCGCCCGCCGTGCCGGAGATGACGGAGAAGGTGATCGGGATCATCGGCCAGATGCACGGGTTCGTGCTCGTGAGGACGCCGGCCCCGAAGAGCGCGCCGAGCGCGAGGAACGGGTTGTCGGAGAGCGCCGGGAGGAGCCCGCCCGCCGGCTCGACCTGCAGCGCCGCGAGGGTGACCGCCTCGACGGCGCCCGTTGCGCCGGCACCCGTTACGAGCGGGTCGATCACGGGACCAGCGGCTCTGCCGGGGGGCCGCCGAAGACGACGATGCCGTCCTTCACGACGAGGTCGATCTTGCGCAGGTCGGCGATGTCGGCCAGCGGGTCTCCATCCACGAGGATGAGATGCGCGCGGCGCCCCGGCTCCACGGTCCCGAAATCGTCCTCCTTGCCGAGCCAGCGCGCGCCGTTCGCGGTCGCGGCCCTCAGGATCGCGGCGTTCGGCACGCCGGCGTCGGCGTACGCCTCGAGTTCGTTGAACAGCCCCACGTTGTCCGTGCCCGCGAGCAGCGGGACCCCGGCCTCGACCGCGCGCCGGACGAACTCGCCCATGCGCTCGTATGCCTGCCGCGCGTTGTGGAATTGCTCGAGCGAGAACCGCGAACGGTCGCCGTCGTCCACGTCCTGGATGTAGAGGGTCGGGTCGAGCGCCGTCTCGGTCTCGGCCATGAGTTCGAGGAGAGACAGGACCTCGGGGCTCGCCGGATCGATCTCGCGCCAGTCGGCCTGCATGCGTCCGACCGGATTCCGTCCGCCATCGAGGGACATGTCCCGTCCGTCGGCCTGGATCTCGAGCGGCAGGAAGTCGCGCCACACCCGGATGTGGTTGAACCCGCCGATGCCGGCTTCGATCGCCTCCCGCCAGCTCGTGCGCACCCCGATGTGGCCCGTGACCGGTAGCCCCTGCACGCGCGCCTCCGCGACGACGGCCGCGAGCACGTCCGGGTCGAGGAGGAAGTACGCCTTGAGCAGATCGACGCCCTGCGCCTTCAGCGCGCGGACGAGCGCCGGAGCGGCCGCGGGGTCGTCGATGCTCACGTCGACCAGGGGGTGGTACCCGGCGGGGCCGTCGATCAGGGGGCCGGCCGTGTACACGTCGGGGCCGGCGAGGACGCCGAGACGCACGGCGTCCTTGAAGTCCATCGCGTCCTGGATCGCCGAGCCCGGGTCGCGGATCGCGGTGATTCCGGCGGCCAGCAGGTCGGCGCCGGCGAGGGGCTGCCAGTAGTGGTAGTGGTTGTCCATCAGGCCCGGGAGCAGCATGCGCCCGCCCCCGTCGATGACCGGTGTGCCCGGCGCGACCTCGGGCGCGTCGCCGCCTTCCCCGGTCCATACCTCGGCAATCCTGCCGTCCCGGACGAGGACCGCCGACCCGGGGACCGCCTCGTCGCCCGTGCCGTCGAACAGGCGGACGTTGGTGATCAGCAGGTCGTCGGCCGGATCCCCGGCCACCTCGAACCGGGCCTCGAAGGGAATCGGCGTGAACTCCCCGCTCTCCAGGTCCAGCCGCTGCATCCGCCGCCCGCCGAGGACGAGCAGCCACTCACCGGACGGGTGGAACGCGAGCTGCTTCTGGTCGAAAGCGCTCAGGTACTGCTTCCGCCACCCCGGCACCGATACGACGAGCCGATCGACGCCGTTGTGCGTCATCACGTGCGCGCGGCGCGTGCCGCCCGCGCTCCAGGCCACGGCCATCTCCCGCTCCGGCGTGTCCGTCACCCGTTCGAGCGACATCTCCTCCAGGTCGAGTTCGTACAGGTCCGTGCCGTCGAAGCGTCCCGTCTCGAGGAGGATCCGGCTCCCGTCCGGCGAGAGGGCGAACGACCACTCGTGCCAACTCTGCGTGTGCGTGATCTGCGCAGCCTCGCCGCCCGCGAGCGGGATCCGCCACACGTGCGCCTCGTACTGCGACCGGTCGTCGACGAAGAAGAGCTGGCTTCCGTCCGGATGGAACTGCATGTGCCCCACCGACCCCGGGACGCCGTGCAGGAAGCGGACGCCACCCGTGGCCATGTTGCGGACGAGGATGTCGGCCCCCTGGCGGGACCTCGCGGCGTAGGCGAGGAAGCGGCCGTCCGGCGACCAGGCGGGGCGCGTGTCCCACGAGGCCCCGTCCGTGACCTGGCGCGCCATGCCGCCCTCGGCGGGAAGCGTCCAGATCTTCCCCAGGATGGAGACGGCGATCGTCGACCCGTCCGGCGAGAACGCGGGATCGCGGGCCCCGATGTCCACCGTCACGGAAGACTGCGCCTGAAGCGGCCCGGTTCCGGCTGCGCCACCCGCCAAGACCGAGAAACCCGCGACCGCCGCGGTGAGCCCGATCCTCTGCCACATCTGCGCGCCGATCATGGGACCAGGAACCCCGACAGCTGTCCGTTCAGTTCCAGGTACACCCGCCCGATGGCGCGCAGCTTCTGGCTGTCCCGCAGCGACCATTCCTCGACGGCGCCAAACGAGACCGCCGACGCCGCCTCTTCGGGACTCAGCCCCTCGCCGTGGAGCCGCGTCGCCTCCTCCACGACGGCCCGCACCGCGTCCCGGAACGACACCAGCTCCGCCTCGAGGATCGCGGGCGACTCCATCACCCCGTGCCCCGGCACGTACACGTCCACGTCCATCTCGATCGCCCGGTCCAGCATCGCCACCCACTCGGAGGGGTACGCCGAACGCATGGCCGGGAAGATGTGCTTGAGGTACGTCTCGCTCATGAACAGCACCTTCCCCTCGGGCAGGTAGACCACGAGGTCGCCGCCCGTGTGGGCGCGGCCGAGGTGCAGGAGCCGGATCTCCCGGCCGCCGAGTTCGAGCACCGTGTCGTTCCCCACGATCTCCGTCGGGACGACGACCGGCGGTGCGTCCTCCGGCCGGTTGGGGTTCGCCGCGCTGGCCTCCAGGATCGCCGCCGACGTCGGGTGGGCGAAGAAGCGCGCGCCCGCCGGGAAGGCCGAGTTCCCGCCCGTGTGGTCCCCGTGGTCCGAGGCGACGATGACGTGCGTGATCGGCAGGTCGGTCATGCCCGCGATGGTATCGACGAGCCGCTGCGTCTCCTCGGGATTCTCCTGCCCGTCGGCGACGAGTACCCCCTCCGGGGTGATGACGATGAGGCTCACGGTCGTGATGACCTCGCCCCCCGTGGGGTGGATCTGCTCGTACGCGTACACGTCCTCCGCGACCTCGATCACCCTCGGATAATCCGCGTCCGTGAATCCGTGCGCGTACGGATCCGAAGTCGCCGGCCCCGGCGTTGCGGCGGCGTCGGCCTCGGAATCGGCCGCGGTCGCCGCCGTGTCCGATGAGGCGCCGTCGGGCGCCGCGCAGCCGACGAGCAGTGGAAGAGCGAGCCAGAAAACCGGGTAAGAAAACCGCCGACCCATCTTCAAGCCTCCGTAAAACGAGAGAACCCGACCCGAATCTTCTCCCCGGAGGGGAGGCGCCCGCCAGACCTCCACGGCGTGGAGTCCGCCGTCCAATGGTCCGGGCCGCCGTTCCATCGAAGTTGAGGATCCCCCTGATGCCCCCCAAATTGGGTGATTGCCGCCGCCCAACGGGAGTTGCGCCATGACAGGAGAGGCTCGTCCGCGCCGGCTACGCTATCTCGCAGGTCTCCTGGCCGTGCTGTCGTGCGGCGACGGCGCCATGGAGCCGCCACCGCCGCGGCCGGAGCCCCCACCTCCGGAGCCGCCGCGTCCGACCACGGTCCTGGTGAGTCCGAGCACCTTGCAGTTCGGCGCCATCGGCGAGACCGCCCAGCTCAGGGCCGAAGTACGGGACCAGAACGAGCGACCCATGACGGGCGTGACCGTCACCTGGGCGAGCAGCGACCCGGCCGTCGCCACGGTCGACGCCACGGGTCTGGTCCGCGCCCTCGCCGACGGCAGCGCGTCGATCACGGCAACCGCTGGATCGGCGACGGGCCAGGCCGCGGTCACCGTCATGGATCTCGATCGCGCGGTGCTGGTGACGTTCTATCGCGCCACGGCCGGCGAGAGCTGGAGGAGAAGCGACAACTGGCTGAGCGATGCTCGGACGGTTGTTTAGGTCACAACTCTATGTGGTGCGTGGTTTTACGTCGCCATACGCCGTCCGCCGATCACCCTCGCAATCACCCTTTCCGAGCCGGGTAGCGTCACCCCATTGACCGGCGCCGATCCCCCGTTCCCGTTTGGTCGTCCGACGAAAGCCCGATTGATCCGATATGGTTCTCTCTCGGTGCCAGCGGCCGACCGGTGGCTACGTCCGCACCCGACGATGACAGTCTCCCATCGCTCTACCCGGCCAACTCAGCGAGCTGCGGATCCGTGAGGTACAGGCCGCTCTTGGCGCAGAGCAACCAGATGGCGTTGTCTACCAAGACGACAGGCACATCGGCAGCCTCGGCGATTCTCTGTACCGCTTCCATCGCGTCAAGGTCCGACACATCCTCGGGCGGCCCTCGGTGGTTGTCTTTACCCAACGACCCGAAATCGAACAGGCCGAACGAGGCCACGGACCGCTTGAGGTGCCGGTCGGGTTTGGCCAAGTCGAAGCCAAGGTTTTTCAGGGTCTCGGCTGCCAATGGCACTCCCAAGGCGGGAAGCTTGTATACTCCCGGAGTGCCCAACCGCAACGCCGCGAGCTTGGGATCGTTGTGATTCTGACGGACCAGCGAGACGAAGTAGGTTTCCGCCGAACCGTGAACGCGGCTGTACTCCATGAGCCTTCGCGCGGTGTGAACCAGATTGCAGAGGTCCCTCTTCAAGTTCCTGGACCCTGCCCTGCGCTCAACGAACCAAGAATTGATGCGACCGATGTCGTGTTCTGAGAGCTTGGCATAACGCCTCAAGCTAAACTCCGAAAACACCTCCCGGAGGTCCGGAAGAATCCCTTCGATCTTGGACCAGTCCCTGTCGCTGGACAACACGGCCAGCAGGATTGCCTCGAAGGTCTCGGCATCGCTCCACTCCTGACCGGCCAACCTTCTCTTCACCGCATTCGTCTGGCCGAACCCGTCAACGCGACCGCGCCAGCCCTCGTACGACGAATCCAAGCGGGACTCGATCTTCTCCCAAAGCAAGGATAGGGTCTCCAACGATGGCTCCACTCGCAACGCAGTCCTTCCCGGATTGATTCGACCACAACGGATGGGTCACTGTCGGCAAACGTATCTGGCGGTCAGCGCGGTCGCTATTTCGTCCGGCCGCACCGGGACAGGATGCAGCCTCGGTTGCTCGACGGTTCAGACGACGTTTGCGGCTGGCTTGAGCCACTCTTCCGGGCTCAGTATCCATCTCACAAGCGGACGCTCGTTTTTCGCGAAGCAACCTGCCTCGCAGCGCCCCTTTGCGACGCTTCCGCTTCGGCGCCCGTTCTTGCCCGGTTCGATCATCCGTGAACGCTCCCCGCCGGACTGGGCGCCGGGAAGGCCGGGCAGGAGTACTCGCGCGGCGGCTGCGCCGTCCAAGTGCGGTCCTGCTGCACCAAGGCGTTGGCGAGGACGAGGAGCTTCCGCATCACGGCCGTCAGGGCGACCTTGGGCGGCTTCCCCTTGGCGAGGAGCGCCTCGTACTTCCGCTTGAGGTCGGGATTGTGCTGGGCCGCAACCAGAGCGGGCATGAAGAGCAGCCTGCGGACCCGGTGCCTGCCGCCTTGGATGAAGCTGCGTCCCTTCCAGTTCCCGGACTCCCGGGTGACCGGGGCGAGTCCGGCGAGGCTGGCGGCTCGCGACCGGGTGAGCATGCCCAGCTCCGGCAAGTGGACGATCAGTCCCGCGGCGGTGATGTCCGAGATGCCCGGGATCGAGGTCAGGATCTCGGCCCGGCGCTCCATCTCCTTCTCCTCCCCGATCCGCTGCCGGATCTCGGCATCGATGAGCTTCAGCTGGCGGTCGATCTGCCGCAGCCTCTGCCTGGTGACCCGCTTGCCCACCGGAGTGCGCAAGTTCCTGCCCCGGTTGGTGGTTGCGGTCCGATCCCTGACCAGCGCGTCGCGGATCAGCTGGAGCTCGGCAAGCTCGCGCTGCCCCTCCGATCTCGCCTCGGTCGGGCGCAGGTCCTCGATGGCCGAAGCCATGATGGCCAGCATCCGGGCGTCCACCGCGTCGGTCTTGGCGCGCCGCCCGATGGAGCGGGCGAAGGACCGGACCTGGAAGGGGTTGATCGCGTACAGGGGGAGCCCGGCCTTCAGGAGGGTGTCCTCGAAGTCGCGGTGGAAGGCTCCGGTGGGTTCGTACGCGATCCGGTCGATCCCGGAGCCGATCCAGGCGATCAGCTTCCGGAAGCCGGCGCTGTCGTTGGGGAACCGGGACGCTCTCCCCTCGGGGGCGGCGAAGGCGTCGAGCCAGTCCTTGGAGATGTCGATCCCGACGGTGCGGAGGATGCTGCTCATGAGTTCTTCCCTTCTCCTGTGCTTGTCATGCGAGCCTCGATGCTCGTGTATCCATTCAGGACATTGGGAAGGACGGTGGCGACCAAACTGAGCCACGGCCCCTTACGGCCTGCCAGCCTATCGATCCGACCACCGTCCCTGTTGAGCGCCCGCTCCGGCTCGCTGCGCTCGCCT
>VXMQ01000127.1 GCA_009841015.1 Candidatus Palauibacter denitrificans
TATATATACACCCCCCCCCCGCCACCCCCCCGTCCCTCTTGGCGCGCGGGCGCGGAGAGGGGAACAAGAGCCAGGGGCGCTAGCTGGCTGGTGAACGCCGCGGGCACGCTGAACGGGGGGGGCATGGTCGTCGCGAGCCGGCCGCGCCGCCGGGCGTACGACTTGAACGCCCGCAGATCCGCTCCGCTGCGGTGACGCCGCGGCACGACGGGGTGCTCCCCGGGCCATCGGCGGCGCCGGGGCGTTCACCAGCCAGCTAGCGCCCACACCCTCCTCCTCCGGCGATACGCATCAGTTCTCGCACGACGGCTGCGGGGTCAGAGGCGGACATTACCGTGGAGAGGACGGCGATGCCGGCACCGGTCTGGAGGACCTCGGGGGCGTTTTCCCGGGTGATGCCGCCGATTCCGAGACAGGGGAGGCGGCTGGCCTCGCGGACGAGGCGAACCCGGTCGGGGCCGACCGCTTCGTCGACGAGGCCCGGCTTGGAACGTGTGCCGAACACCGCGCCGACGCCCAGATAGTCCGCCCCGGCGGCTGCGGCGCGACGGGCTTCGTTGGGGTCATCGGTCGAGTAGCCGATGATGAAGTCCGGCGGGGCGATGTTGCGGACGGCAGAGACGGCGAGATCATCCGGGCCGAGATGGACGCCGTCCGCGCCGGCGGCGAGGGCGACGTCGAGACGATCGTTCACGATCAGGGTGGCGGCCGCGGATTCCGTGATCGCACGGAGCCGCTCCGCGGTCGAGGCGAGCGCGCGGTCGTCCAGGGTCTTGTCCCGGAGCTGAATCGCGGGCGCCCCGGCGCCGACGCATTCCGCCACGACGTGCTCGAGCGGGCGGCCGCACGCGGGCTGTGGGAGGGTGATCACCATGAGAGGCCAGCCATCCGACCTGTGCGCCCCGGGCACGGTTAGCGTTCCGCCGACTCGCGGCCGAGGCGTATCCGGTTTCTCGCGTTGTTGTGCTCGCGCAGGGTCCGGGTAAATTCGTGCGAGCCGTCGTTTCGCGCCACGAAGAAGATGTACTCGTGGTCGGCGGGCTGGAGGGCGGCCCGCAGCGATGCCGCTCCCGGAGAGGCGATGGGCCCGGGCGGCAGTCCCGGCTGCGTATAGGTGTTGTAGGGATGATCCGCGACCGAGTCGATGTCGCGATAGAGCAAACGCGCCCGCGGCTCGCCGAGCGCGTACTGCACCGTGGGATCCGCCTGCAGCAGCATGTCGCGCTGGAGGCGGTTCCAGTAGACTCCCGCGACCACCGGACGCTCCTCGTCCCACCGGACCTCCTTCTCCACGATGCTCGCGAGCGTAACGACTTCTCGCTCGTCGAGACCGAGCGCGGCCGCCCGGGCTCGCTCCGCGGCCCCCCAGAAAGCCCTGTATCGTCCAACGATCGCCTGCACGATGACCGGGATGCCGACACCATCGGCGAATCGATACGTCTCCGGGAACAGATATCCTTCGAGCGTCGGACCCGGCACGCCCAACTCGCCCACCCGCTCCGGATCCGTGAGATAGGCCAGGACGGCCGCGGCCGAATCGCCGACGTAGGTGGCGAGGCGTTCCGCCACCTGCGGGAGCCGAAGACCCTCCGGGATCGTGAGCGGCGTCGTAACGACGGCGCCGGTCCGGAGCACCTCCAGCAGGTACGGGTACGGAGCGCCGCGCGGAATCTCGTACCGGCCGGCCTTCAACTGCCGTCCCTGACCCTCCAGGCGCACGTACGCGTCGAAGATCCGGGGATGGAAGATCAGTTCCTGCGCCCGGAGAGTATCCGCGACCTCGAGCGATGCGGCGCCCTCCGGGATGAGCACCTCGACCACCGACCCATCCGGAACTCCGCGGCCCCGGAACTCCGCGGAGAAGAACCCGTATGCCAGGGGGGCCAGGGCAGCGATGGCGGCAAGGAGCAGGCGAACGCCCGTCCCCTTCGGGAGGCGCTTCATGGGCCCCGCGAGACGCCCGCACCGGCGGCGGCGCTGCGCAGATAGGCGGAGAGCATCAGGGCCGCGGCCATTTCGTCCGTCCGGCCTTTCCGGCGCCGCTGGCCTCGAGGCAGATCCATGCTAAGGATCTCTCGTTCGGCCCGCGCGGTCGACAGCCGCTCATCCCACTCGATGGTTTGCACTCCCGTCGCTTCCTCCAGGGCCTGGGCGAAGGTCCGTGCCTCTTCGGCCATCTCGCCCGCGGTCCCATCCATCGAGAACGGGATACCCACGAGGATGGCGGCGGGATCCAGTTCCGCCACGAGTTCGGCCAGCGCGGCCGGGACCGCGCCCGCCGGCGCCCGTCGGTTCGACCTCTCCACCACGCCGTGAGGCGCCGCGATCGTCCGCGTCGGATCCGTGACCGCCACCCCGATGCGTCGCCGGCCGTAGTCGAGCGCCATCAAACGGCCGGGGGGCATGCTCAGTGCTCCCGCCCCCCGCCCGGCGGTTCGCCGTCGGCATGCAACCGCTGGATCGTCTCCGTGGATCCGAACAGGAACCAGCATGGCTCCGTCCCGCCGCCGCATTGCACCTCGGCGACTTCCACCGGGCGGTCCGCCAGGCGGCTCAGAACGCCCCGCAGAAACGCCGTCGCGAAGTGACAGCGAACGTTCCCGGCCGCCGCGGCCTCCGCAGAGTCGCGCCAGGCGATGGCGGCGGAGGCTCCTCCCCCCGGCTTGAACGATATCGATCCCAGGCCCGCCTTCCGGAGGATCTCATCCAGGAAAGCCCAGAACTCCGCTGCGCGAAGTGCGTCCGGAGAGTCGCCGAGCAGGGCGACGGCCTCCGCGCCGGTACGGTCCCCCGCCTCGTTCAACGCCGCAATGCCGGCTTCGCCCAGGCTCGCGCAGCGGTGAAAGAGATCCGCCAGAACCGACCTCGGCAGGATCACGGAAGGGGCCTGCGTGGGGGAGTTCATCGAAAAAAAAGCTAGACAGGGGGCCGAGGCCGGACAAGGTTGGCGCTTCATGCTCCCGACCCGGATCATCGAGAAGAAGCGGGACGGCGGGCGGCTCTCGTCCGACGAACTCGCGGCCTTCCTGCGTGCGTATCTCGACGGGAACGTCGCCGAGTACCAGATGTCCGCCTTCCTCATGGCCGCGTTCATTCGCGGGCTGGATCCCGCCGAGCTGTCCGTGCTCCTGCGGGAGATCATCGAGTCCGGGGCGCGACTTCGGTTCGCGGAGGAGGGTCCGCCCGTCGTCGACAAGCACTCAACCGGCGGCGTCGGCGACAAGGTCTCGCTCATCCTGGCGCCACTGCTGGCCGAAGCCGGACTTCGCGTCCCCATGATGTCGGGTCGGGGTCTCGGACATACCGGAGGGACGCTGGACAAGCTCGAAGCGATCCCCGGCTTCAACGTGTCCGTGGATCTGGCACGGTTCCGGGCCATTCTCGATGAGGTCGGGTGCGCAATGATCGGCCAGACGAAGGAAATCGCGCCGCTCGACGGACGCCTCTACGCCCTGCGGGATGTGACGGGGACCGTTCCCTCCCCGCCCCTGATCGCGGCCTCGATCGTTTCCAAGAAGGTGGCGGAGGGAATCGGGGCGCTCGTGCTCGACGTGAAGTGTGGACGCGGCGCCTTCATGACCGACCGCGCGGATGCGCGAACGCTGGCGCGGACCATGGTCGACCTCGCGACCGCCGAGGGGGTGCGGACGAGCGCGCTCCTCACGGCGATGGATGCCCCCCTGGGCCGCACCGTCGGCAACGCACTGGAAGTGCGCGAGGCGATCGAGACCCTGAGGGGCGGAGGACCGGCGGATCTGCGAGCCGTCACCGTCGCGCTGGGCGCCGAGTTGCTCGTTTCCGTGGGTCGCGCACCCGACGTGGAGGCGGGCCGGGCGGAACTCGGCGCGGTGCTGGATGGCGGTGCGGCGCTCGAGCGCTTCGCGCGGCTCATCGAGGTCCAGGGAGGGGATCCGGGGGTGGCGGACGATCCCGGGCGCCTCCCCTCCGCCCCGGTCCGCGAACCCGTCCGATCGCCCGGCTCCGGTTGGCTCGACGTCCACGCCCGCAAGGTGGGCGTCGCCGCCGTGGAACTCGGGGCCGGCCGCCGGCGCGTCGAGGACGCGGTCGATCCGAGGGTGGGCTTCGAGTTTCACCGCTGGGCGGGCGACAGGGTCTCCGAAGGCGAGCCTCTGCTCACCGTGCACGCGGCGGACGAGGCCAGCGCCGCGACGGCCGCCCACAGACTCACGAAGGCGATCCGGCTCTCCCCCGATCCCCCCGCGCCGCAACCGCTGATTCTGGAGCGGATCGCCGGCTAACAGGCCGCAGCAGGGCCCGAAAGCCTGCTTAGTGTGGCGCGGAATTCCCGCGGACGGGGACCTGCGCGCTCCACGGACCATGCGCGTCGCACATTTCGGTCGGTTCCGTCCCCTCGAGGTAGATCTCGACGTAACGGACGTCGAGCGGACACCAGCGCGTGGACAGCAGTCCCGTGGTCTCGCTCACCGTCCGCTCGATGAGGCCGGGCGGCCGCTCCCACGCGTCGGGGTGTTCGTGCGTTTCATAGTAGTGCGCCAGCACCGCCGCTCCGACCGGCGCCGCCGTGCCCCCCCCCGTGGCGCCCGCATAGATGCGCCGGGGCCGGTCGTGCCCGATCCACGTCGTCGTCACGAGGTCCGGCGTGAATCCGACGAACCAGGTGTTCGTCGCGTCGTTTGTCGTCCCCGTCTTGCCCGCCACCGGTACGGAGAAGGGAATCGCATAGCGGGATCTCACCGCCAGAGTCCCGGTCCCGCGATCCACCGCGTCCCGCAGCATCGACTGCGCGACCCAGGCGACATCCGGCTCCAGCACCCGCTCGCGCTGGACCCGGCTCTCCCAGAGTACGCGGCCGTCCTTGCTCTCCACGCGGAGGATCGACCGGGGCGAGACCCGCACGCCGAGGTTCGCGAACGTGCTGTAGGCGGCGGCAATCTCGATCGGACGGACATCCATCGAGCCGATCGCGGCCGACGGCACCCGCGGGACGCTTGACTCGATCCCCATGCGTTCGGCCATCTGCGCGAACGACTCCTCGCCGACGCGCTGCCCCAGCTTGACGGCCACGACGTTGATGGATCGGGCCAGCGCCCGCCGCAGGGTCAGCGGGCCCTTGAAGTCGTTCTCGAAGTTGCGCGGTGCATAGGGATCGCCGCCGACATTCTCCAGGTAGTACGGCTGGTCGTAGATGATCTCCGAGGCCGGGATGCCGGACGCGATCGCCGTCGCGTAGACAAACGGTTTGAACACGGAACCCGGCTGGCGGATGGCCTGGGTCGCGCGGTTGAACTCCGAATCGCCGAAGTCGCGCCCGCCCACCATCGCCCGCACGTCGCCGGTCGCCGCGTCCAGCGCGACGAACATCCCCTGCACATAGGGCATCTCGGCGCCTCCCCGGCTCACCTGGTACAGGCTGTCGGGCGGCCACGCCCGCACTTCCTCGAAGGTGACGCCGGAATACGCCGGATGACGGTCCACCCACTCCAACTGCGCGAGCAGCGCGGAATCCGCGACCGCCTGGAGGTCCGGGTCGAGGGTCGTGTAGACGCGAAACCCCTTCTCGTAGATGTCGATCCCGTACCGGTCGTAGAGCCGTTGCCGCACCCACTCCACGAAGTAGGGCGCGTCCTGCTCAATGCGCGCTCCCCTCGCGAGTTCCAGCGGGTAAGCCTTCGCCGCCTCGGCGTCCTCGATGCTCACGAGTCCCTGGGCGGCCATCAGTTGCAGGACGAGATTGCGCCGTCCGATCGCCCGCTCCGGGCGGCGGATCGGGTTGTACCCTGCCGGATTCCGCGGGATCGCCGCGAGTAGCGCCGCCTCCGGGAGATTTAGCTGTGCGGCCGTCTTCCCGAAGTAGCGCTCCGCCGCGGCCTGGACGCCGAACACCCCGTCGAAGTTGATCTGGTTGAGGTAGGCCTCGAGGATCTCCCACTTGCTGTACGCGCGCTCGAGGTCGATCGCCACCCGTATCTCGCGCAGCTTCCTGCGCACGCTGATGTCGCGCCGGTTCACGGAGCTCTCGAACATGTTGCCCGCGAGCTGCTGCGTGATCGAACTGCCGCCCGCGGCCCCGTACCCCCGCATCAGAAAATCGAAAAAGGCCCGGGTCGTCCGCAGCACGTCGACCCCCGCGTGGCCCCAGAAGCGCTTGTCCTCGACCGCGATGAAGGCGTTGTACACGTGACGCGGGAGCCCCTCCATGCGGATGGGCGTCCGACGTTCGATGGCAAGTTCCGCGAGGAGCGATCCGTCCGCCGCGAAGAGTTTCGTCGCCTCCTTCGGTTCGAAGGCGTAGATCTGGGCGATGGAGGGGCACGCGTCGCACAGGTGCGTCCATCCGCGCCAGGCCACGCCTCCCCCCAGTCCACCGCAGATCAGGACGGCGAGCACCAGGGCCCGGCGCACGTTTCTCCGCGTTCCGGCCGTCCCCTTCCTCGCGCCACGCGACCGGCGCGCGGTTCGTCGTCGACGGATCATCCCCGTTCCCCCCCTGCGATCTCCCGGCCGTTCACTCTTTCCTCCGGACCTCGCCCCTCGCGCGGGACCGCCGACGGCCCGATTCTGTCGTCACGCCGCGCCCGGCGGGAGCGACCCCGCGACGGGACGATACAGAATATACCGACACCAGGCGCAGATGTTTCTCCCCGTAGACGAACAGATCCGCCGTATCCGGGAGGGGGCCGAGTCCATCGTCCCCGAAGACGAACTCGTGGTCAAGCTCGAGCGTTCGGCGCGAGAGGACCGGCCCCTCCTTATTAAACAGGGGTTCGACCCGACCCGGCCCGATCTCCATATCGGCCACGGCGTGTCGATCCACAAGCTGCGGACCTTCCAGGAACTCGGCCACCGCGTCGTCTTCGTGATGGGCGACTTCACGGCCCGCGTGGGCGACCCGAGCGGAAGGGACGAGACGCGGCCGATGCTGTCCGAGGAGGAGATCGAGTCGAACCTGGCCACGTACGAGGACCAGGTCTTCCGCATTCTCGATCCGGCGGCGACCGAGATCCGGAAGAACAGCGAATGGCTCGCGGGCCTCGCGTTGGCGGACATCCTGCGGCTGACGTCGCAGTACACGGTCGCCCGCATGCTCGAGCGCGACGATTTCGCCGCGCGCCACCGGGAGGGACGTCCCATCAGCCTCGTCGAATTCCTCTATCCGATGATGCAGGCGTACGATTCCGTCGCGTTGAGGGCCGACGTCGAACTCGGGGGCACCGATCAGCGGTTCAACCTGCTGCTGGGGAGAACGCTTCAGGAGCGGGCGGGTCAGGAGCCGCAGGTGTGCCTGATCATGCCGCTGCTGCGGGGAACGGATGGCCGACGGAAGATGTCGAAGAGCTACGACAACTACATCGGCATCTCGATGGAAGCGGAGGAGGCGTTCGGTCGCGTGATGTCGATTCCGGACAGCCTGCTCGACGAGTGGCTGGTGCTCGCATCCGGGGCACGACGCGGGGAACTCGCCGAGCGCCGGGCCGGGGTCGCGACGGATCCGCTGGCAACCAAGCGCTGGCTCGCGGAGCGCATCGTCGCGCGGTATCAGGGAGCCGCCGCCGCCGAAAACGCCATGGAAGCCTTCGATCGCATCCATCGACGCCGACAGGTGCCCGAGAACTTGACCACGGCCGCTCTATCGCTCGGGGAAGGCGAAGCGATGTGGATCGGGCATGTGCTCCGCGACGCCGGTCTCGCCCCTTCTTCGTCCGAGGCCGGCCGGCTCATCCGGCAGGGCGCCGTGCGGGTCGACGGCGGAGTGGTCGAGGACCGCGATCTTCGTCTCGGCCCGGGCGCATATGTCGTTCAGAGGGGGAAGCGCAGCTTTGTCCGCGTCCTGATTCAGCCCGGGAAACCGAAGCCTGATCGGGAGTGATTCGATCGCCCGTGCGACCGCCGCGCGAGCGGTCGCGGACTCCGGTCTTGCATGGCTCCGATAGGCGTTTCATGTTGCTGGGTCCCGTAGCTTGGGGAGGCGGGCAGCTGCGTAGGCAAGTCGCCTCGTGCGACTTCCGCGGGGGGAGGATGCTCTGCTGCGGGCGGCGGCTATGCGAGGTGTCGCGAAACGACACCGCCAATCGTTGTAGATAGGAGCGAGGCTAGCAAGAGTTCGAATCGCGAGAGCTTCGATAGATCGTTTTGATCTCGACGCGGTGTTAAGGACCCGGCCGCGTCGGGCGAGGGCTGATCCCTCGGCGGAATCCCGGGTCACAGAGGATCCCACGGCCACAGGAGGGAGATCCATGTTGTTTCACTTGTCAGGACGGCGGAGGCGCGCGAGCGCGCTGGCCGCCACAGCAGTGAGCGCCTGGCTCTTTATCGGGGCGGCTCCGCTGATCGCGCAGGGCGCGATTTCGGGGACGGTGACCGATGCGGAGTCGCTGGCCCCGGTGGCCGGCGCGCAGGTGTTTGTTGCGGGCACCGTGATCGGTGCGCTGTCGACCCCCGACGGTACGTACCGGTTGGAGGGCGTACCGGCGGGCGAACAGACGGTGACCGTACGCCTGATCGGCTACCGCGAGGCGTCGCAGACCGTGACGGTGGCGTCAGGCCAGGTGGCTACGGCGGACTTCGCGGTCGAGCAGACGGCGCTCCGCATCCAGGACATCGTTGTGACGGGCGTGGTGGGCGAGACGCCGCTGGTGAAGCTCCCGTTCACCGTTGAGCGGCTGTCGGCGCAGGATCTCCCCGTTCCGTCGGCGGACGTCTCCTCGCTGCTGACCGGCAAGGCGGCGGGCGTGTCCGTGATCTCCGGTTCCGGGCAGCCCGGCGCCGAGTCATCGATCATGCTGCGGGGTCCGACCTCGATCAACTCGTCCGGTCGAAGCATGGCGCCGCTGATCGTGATCGACGGGGTGATTCAGTCCGAGAACGCATCGCTTTCGGACATCGGATCGCTCGACGTCGACCACGTTGAGATCGTGAAGGGGGCGGCGGCGGCTTCGCTGTACGGCTCACGGGCGCAGAACGGCGTGATCGAGATCACGACGAAGCGTGGTACGGGCCTGGAGACGAACTCGCTGAACATCCTCGCCCGCGGCGAGTACGGGATCAGCCAGTTGGTGGGTTCGGTCGGCCTCACGCGTTCGCACCAGTATACGATGAACGCGAACCAGACGAAGTTCATCGACACCAACGGCAACGAAGTCAACTTCACGGATCTGAACCGCGAAGGCTTCGGTTCTGAACTGCTGTACAACCAGATCAACCCGGACGAAGTGGGGACCACGCACACGGCTTTCGCGAATCAGCCGTTCCCGACCGAGTTGTTCGATCACATGAACACGTTTTTTGACCCGGGCGAGACGATCGACGCCTACGGCGCCGTGACGGGCCGTTTCGGCGAATCGAGCTTCCGGGTAAGCGTGGACCAGTTCCGCGAAAAGGGTGTGGTGAAGTGCACCGCGTGCATCGACAATCTGGCAGACCTGAACGCGGACCGCTCGGCTCAGGATCTGGCGCCGTTCAGCGTGGGCCTCCCGAACGACGAAGGCTTCCAGCGGCAGAACGTGCGGCTGAACGTCGACACCCGGTTCGGCGATCTGGACATCGCGGCGAGCGGCTTCTACTCGCGCGCCAACCAGGACGACAAGGCGATTCAGAACAGCGCCTTCAGTCAGTTGACGTTTGCGTCGCCGGCGGTTGACTACACCCAGATCGACCCCACGGACGGGTATCCGCTGATCGACGCGGACACCCAGTCGATTTCAACCAATCCGCTCTATCTCCTCGCGATCGTGGACACGCGGGACAAGCGGACGCGAACGATGGGTTCGGTGGATCTCAACTACTCGCCGACCGGGCTCGATTGGCTGACGGTCGAGGCCAACGCCTCGTTCGACCGCACGGATTTCTATCAGTACATCATCCGTCCGAAGAACGAAAAGACTCGCGAGGGCACGACCGGCGGCAGCATTTACGAGGACAACTGGACGGACGAGGCGATCAACGCGTCCGTGACGCTTGGGGCGAGCCAGACGTTCATGGACGGAGACCTCACCGTGCGCGGCAAGGCCCGCTACCTGATCGAGGATCAGAGCTTCTCGAGGAACAACGTCTTCGGAAGCCAGTTCTCCGTGCAGGACGTACCGAACTTCGGCGCCATCACGGGTGAACACACGGGCGGAAACTTCGCGAGCGCGATCAAGGCGGAGGGCCTGTTCGGGATCGGGAGCGTCGACTATCTCGGCCGCTATATCCTCGACGGTCTGATTCGGCGCGATGGATCCTCGCTGTTCGGTCCGGAAGAGCGGTGGCAGACGTACTACCGCGGCGCGGTCGCGTGGCGGGTGGCGCAGGAAGATTTCTGGAACATCGACGCGATCGACGAACTCAAGCTGCGCTTCTCGCTCGGGACGGCGGGCGGTCGGCCGCGCTTCGCGGCCCAGTATGAGACATTCGGCGTGTCCGCAGGCCAGATCTTCCCGATCAACCTCGGAAACACCGCGCTGAAACCAGAGTTCACGACGGAGCGCGAGGCGGGAATCAACTTCGTGTTCTTCGAAAACCTGGGCCTGGACCTGACATACGCCTGGCAGACGACGGACGACCAGTTGCTGCTGGTCCCGCAGGCGGCGTTCGTGGGCTATCAGAACCAGTGGCAGAACGCGGGCGAGATCGCCGCGCAGACATATGAGGCATCCCTCCGCTATGCGGCGATCGACACGCAGGACATGGGTCTGCAGTTCCGCGTGAACTGGGACCGGACCCGACAGGAGATCACCCGTCTGGACGTGCCCGACTTCACGCAGGGCGGGAACTTCTTCGTCTCCGAGGGCCGTCCGCTGGGCGAGCTGTGGGGCGAAGTATGGGCCACGACCTGCGCGGATCTGGCGCCGGTCGGCGTGTCAGCTTCGGACTGCTCGGCGAACTTCCAGGAGAACGACGACGGTCTCCTCGTCTACACGGGCTCCGGCAACCAGTTCACCGAAGGCTTCAGCAAGAAGCTGTGGGGCACGACTGGTAAGATCACGACCGCGACACCCGGCGACACGCTCTCCTACAACTGGGGCATACCGATCAAGGTCCAGGATTACTCGCCGGCCTGCATCGCGACGAACCCCGATGATTACATGGATGCGTGCACGCTCACGGAATTCCTGCCGTTCGGGAACACGACGCCGGATTGGAATGCGTCGTTCGCGAGCAATTTCCGATACAAGAACCTGAGCCTGAATGCGCTGCTCGAGGCGTCCGTTGGGCACTCGATCTACAACGGTACGGCACAGTGGGCGCTTCGCGACGCCCGTGGCGAGGACGTGGACCAGACGGGCAAGCCGCTCGAGCACAACAAGCCCGTTGCCTACGCTGCTCAGATCTACTCCATCAACGCCGACAACTCGTGGTTCCGCGAGGACGGCGACTGGATGAAGGTTCGAGAGTTGTCGGTTGGTTACACATTGCCGCAAACGACGGTGCAGAACCTGTTCGGCGACGTGTTCGACCGAGTCACGTTGAACTTGATCGGGCGCAATCTGCTGACGTTGACGGGCTACCGTGGGTACGATCCCGAAGTCGGCGGACCCCGGGGCTCGCTCGGTAGCGCGACGCTGGGTCGCGTGGATTCCTTCGGCTATCCGAACTTCCGCTCATTCACGTTCTCGGCGGAACTCGTCTTCTAACGTGTGACGCGCTTTGAATCTTGTGGCTCGGCCGCCTCTTCGGAGCGCGGCCGAGCCACTCCCGGCGGCCGCGCTGTGGAGTCGGGAAACCGCGATCGAACAAATGGAGGGACAATGAACAGGAAGCTGACACGATCAGCATTTGCGCTGGCGCTCGTGTTCGGCTTTTCGGGCTGCGACCTGCAGGTCGACAACCCGAACCAGCCCGATAAGGCGCGAGCGCTGGCCAGTGCCGACGACGTGGAGACGCTCATTGCGAGCTCCTACGTCAAGGTCTGGGAGATCGGGCACTACTGGACGAATGCGAACTTCGCGTTCAACCACATGTCGAGCCGTCACACCGCCACGTGGGGCAACAACGGCATGAACGATCTCGGTCGCGAACCCCGCGAGCCGCTGCCGAATTCGCCCTCGTATCGCTGGGCGTACGTATTCGAAGGCCACTGGGGTGACGCTTACGGCGGCCTCTCAGGAGCGTCGGACGGGATCTCCGCGATCGATGCGGGTCTCGAAATCGGCCCCGGCGGTGAGCGGAACGGTCGTGCGCGAGCGTTTGCCCAGGCGAGTCAGGCGATTCTGTCCTGCCTTCTGGCCTTGTGGTATGACCAGTCCTTTATCGTCGACGAGACCACCGACCTTGCGAGCCTGCTCGAAACGGTCGACTACAACGCGATGGCCTCCTACGCGATGGGCAAGCTGAACGAAGCGGAGTCCACTGCCCGAGGGGCGACGTTCACGCTGGAGGACAGCTGGATCAACGGGAACTCGTGGAGTAACACCGAGTTGGCCGACTACCTCGTAAGCTGGAAGGCTCGCTGCGCCGCCAACCTGCCGAGAACGGATGCGGAGGCGTCCGGAGCGAACTGGAGCCAGATCATCTCGGATTCGCAGAACGGGATCAGGGATGTGGTCGTCGTGGGCGAAGATCGCTCCTCGGACACCCCGTGGGTTGACGACCTGAAGCGAGCCGGCACGCAGAACGGCACCTGGCACCGCATGCACATGGACTGGGTCGGCATGGCGGACCAGAGTGGCGAGTATCAGGATTGGCTGGCGCAGCCGACGGAACAGCGGCTTCCGCGGAAGATGACGTTCGGCGACGACAAGCGCTTCCCGGTGGGGTACGAGGACCAGACTCTGACGGACCCCGTCAGTCCCTCGGTTGCGGGGTACGGTCCGCGTGCTCGCTATAACAACTCGGTCATCTTCCGGCCCGAGCGTGGCACGTACCGGCAGTCGCACTACGGCGACGCACGGTATGACGAATACCTGCTAAGCTCCTGGACAGCCACATTCGGCGACATGGAGCACATGAGTGCGAAGGAGTTCGACGCCTACATCATCGAAGGCAGATACCGCATGGGCGACTACGCGGGCGCTGCAGAGATGATCAACGTGTATCGTGGGGAGGCGGGTCTGCCTCCGGCACCGTCGAACCCAACGGATCCGGTGCCGTCGAACGCGGCGGGCGAGTGCACGCCGAAGAAGCGGTACGACGTGCAGGGCCGCTGCGGCAATCTGCAGGATGCGGTGTGGTTCGAGCACTTCGAGCAGGTGTTCAACCTCTTTGGCGGACTCGAGTACTGGCACGGACGCCGAAACGACATCCTGCCGGCGGGAACGGCCTTGCATCTGCCGATTCCGGCTGCGGATCTCGAGGTTTTGCAGCGAGACATCTACACGTTCGGTGGCCCCGCGGGTGGTGGAGCCGGCAATCCGATTCCTCCGTCCATCGTTCCGGGCAGCCTCGACTCCGCGCTGGAGCGAGTGACGTACGCGCTGGAGCGGCTGGAGGTGCAGAGGCGAGCCGAGCGTGCGCTCGAGGATCTCGTCGTGAGGTAGGCGGCGGACAGTTGTCCGTTGGGGGGCCATCGAGGCTCCCGTGAGAGCGTCGTTACGTCCCGGTGCCGTCGTGAGGCGGTATCGGGACGCGCTCCTTTAAGCGCTCGAGTGATCGGGGAAGCACGCTGAGCGGGCCCCGGTCGTTTTGCAGCGGGGAGGGGAGTTCCAGAACCGACGAGGCCCGGCTGTAAGAAATCGCTCCCGTCGGACGTTCCTGATTTGTGCGGCACGCCCCCGCCGTCTACTGTTTCCCGGAGTTCGGAAGGAAAACCGGAGGTATCTGTGAGATTGCGGAACGTGAGTGTGTTGGCGGCTGCGGCCGTCCTTATCGGCATTTGGGGAGCATCCTCCACCGGTTGCCTCAATCTCGACACGGGGACGACTCTCCCGGAACAGGACTCATCCCGTGAAGATTCCGGCCTGGACGATCCCGGTCCGCCCACGAATCCGGTGGGCAACGTCGTTCCAGCCGAACGCTAGGGAACGCTGGAGGCGCACCGCGCCCGGGTTTCCGCGCTCTCCCGCCGATGCAAGACTCCTGACTGGATGTGGATACCGTTTCTCGCCCGGCCGATTTTTCACGTCGAGCCGTGGCACTCGGCATCGGATCGAATCTCGGTTCGCGAATCGATCACATGCGTACCGCCGCGCGCCGGTTGGAGAGGTCATTGCTGGCGGAGGTTCGGTATTCCCGTGTATATGAGACACGTCCCGCCCGCGGCCTGGAGCAGCCGCCCTACCTGAACGCCTGCTGCGTGGGTTGGACACGCAATGAGCCGGAGAGCCTGCTGGATAGCCTGAAGCAACTGGAATGGCTGGCGGGACGGGATCCCCATGCACCCCGGTTCGCGTCCCGCCCGCTCGACCTCGATATCCTGCTCTACGCCAGCGAGGTTGTGGCGACTCCGCGCCTCACGATTCCCCACGCGTCGTTGCCTGAGCGGGCCTTCGTGCTCGTGCCGTTGGCGGAGATCGCGGGAGGGTGGGAACATCCCGGACTCGGCCGGTCTATCGGCGACTTGGCCGCCGATATCGACCCGACCGGCGTTCGGGTCACAAGCCTTGCCGTTCGTGGCGGTTCATGAGCGTTAGAACGCTCAAAGTCGGGGTCGGGACCGGTGACGGCGGTTATCCCATCCGGATCGCCCCGGGCCTCCTCGCCGATGTCGGCGCGCTCTGCCGAAGTCAGGCACCCGCACACCGATACGCGGTGATCGCCGACTCCCAGGTGGCGCGACTCTTTGGTCCAGCTGTGGTGGCTGGCTTTGACGATGCCGGCGTTGACGCCACGTTGATCTCCTTCCCGGCCGGCGAATGGAACAAGAGCCGCGACCAGTGGGCGACCGTGAGCGATCGGATGCTGCGCGAGGGCTTCGGCCGGGATTCGGTTGTCGTAGCGCTGGGCGGCGGCGTGACGGGAGACCTGGCGGGGTTCGTGGCGGCAACGTACATGCGCGGCGTTCCCGTCATTCAGATTCCCACGACGCTTCTGGCCATGCTCGACAGTTCCGTCGGGGGGAAAACCGGTGTCGACACCGAGGCGGGCAAGAATCTGATCGGAGCTTTCCATCACCCATCTGCCGTGCTCATCGATCCCGCCGTGCTGGAGACGCTGCCGCGGCACCAGCGCTGCGCCGGGCTGGCGGAGGCCGTGAAGACGGCGGCGATTCTCGATGTCGAACTCTGGGACTGGATGGTTCGGGAGGCTTCGGCGCTGTCGACCGGCGACCCGGAGGCATCGGCGGAACTCATCGAGCGCGTCGTGCGGCACAAGGCGGTGGTGGTCGGCGATGACCCGCTGGAGCGGGGCCGCCGCGAGATTCTGAATTTCGGGCACACGGTCGGCCACGCGCTGGAGGCGCTCGAGGGCTACAAGCTCCTCCACGGCGAGGCCGTCGCCGCGGGGATGCGCGTCGAATCGCGTCTCGGAGAACTGCTCGGGATCACCGAGCGCGGAACATCGGAACAGCTCGCCGATCTGCTGGACGCGTGCGGGCTCGGCGGCGACTGGGAGACCGATCGCGAACCAACCGAGATTCGGGATGCGATGTCGAAGGACAAGAAGGCACGTCTGGACCGGATCCGCTGCGTATTCCTGTCGCGGCTCGGCGAAGTGGCCATCGACGCGGACGGACGGCACAGCTTCGGTCTCGGCGACGAAGACCTCGGGCCACCTCTCGCGACGGCTTTACGGCCAGCCCCGGGGGGGTGAGATTGTCGGAAGTGATCCCAGCCGAACCCTCACCGACCTCCACGCTCAGCGTCGCCGATCTCTTCGCGCGACACGCGGAGTTGAGCCCGCACGCGCCCTGCATACGGGCGGCGGGCAGGTCGTGGAGCTATTCCGGTGTCGCGGCGCAAGCGCGCGCCCTCGCGGTCGGGCTCCACAACCTCGGGGTCGAACCGGGGGACCGGGTCGCGGTCCAGTTGCCCAACTGGCCCGAATTCGTGGTCTCCACCCTCGCGGTCGCGGAGGCGGGCGCCGTCCTCGTACCCATCGGTCCGAACTGTTCGGCGCGCGAACTGCGCTTCACGCTGCGGAATTCCGAGGCGGCGGTCGCGATCACGGCGGAGACCTGGAACGGCGTGGACTATCTCCAGCGTTTCGAGAACCTCCTCGCCCGGCTGCCGGATCTTCAGTACGTCGTGACGGTCGGCGACGAGGATCTCTGGTACGACGACCGGATCTTCCAGTTCGAGGACCTCGTCGCGAGCGGCCGTGGCCGCGAAGTCCCCCCGACGGAGGTGGACGCGCGCCGGGATCCCTGCGCCATTCTGTACACGTCCGGGACGACGGGGGCCCCGAAGGGGGTCGTCCTCACGCACGACAACCTGGTGCGGACCGCCCTCGCGACGGCTGCGCGGCTGGAGTTGCACGGCGACGATCGAACGCTCTGTATCGTCCCGCTGCCGAACATCTTCGGACTCACGGCCCTGCTCACGACGCTGGGCACGGGAGGGGCGCTCGTGCTGCAGGAGACCTTCGACGCGACGGGCGCGCTCTCGCTCGCGCGGGAGCACGAGGCCACCGTCGTCCACGGCGTCCCGACCATGTTCGTGATGCTGCTGCGGGCGCTGGAGCAGGGCGGGCCACGGCCCGACTCGCTGCGCACCGGGGTCATCGCGGGTGCCCCGGTCGGCGACGCACTCGTGCGCGACGTCCGCCGTCGCCTGATCCCCGATCTCGAGAGCGCCTACGGACTCACCGAGACCTCGCCCACGGTCTCGATCACGACCCGGTCGGATCCCGAGTCGAAGCGGGCCCACACGGTGGGGCGCCCGCTCGAAGGGGTCGAACTCAAGGTGCTTGACGAGGCCGACGCGGAGCTTCCCGACGAGTCCGTGGGCGAACTCGCCGTGCGAGGTTTCAACGTCATGCACGGGTACTTCCGTCAGCCCGGCCAGACCCTAAAAACCATGACGGAGGACGGCTTCCTGAAGACCGGTGACCTTGCGATGGTCGACCCCGAGGGTTACCTGCATATCGTCGGTCGCTTGAGCGACGTGATTCTTCGGGGGGGCAACAGCGTCCACCCTGCAGAGATCGAAGCGCAGCTCAGGTCCCACCCTGCGGTGGAAGAAGCGGTGGTTCTCGGGATCCCCAACGACGTGCTGGGTGAACTCATCTGCGCTTGCGTGGTCACCGCCGAAGGGGCTCTGATCACGGCCGACGAAATCCGCGATTTCTGCCACGAATCTCTGGCAGAGCACAGAGTGCCGGATCTCGTTCACTTTCTGGATGAGCTTCCGGAGGCCTCCAGCGCACAAGCGCGCCGCGTGAATCTGGCCCGCATCGTACGCGCCGAGGCCGAACAGACCTGATCGCCGCGGCGGTCGCCGGGCAAAGCGGCCCGCGACCGGACCGGCGAGAACGCGAACGGCGGTTCGCAGACCCCTCTCACCATCCCCCCCGCCACCGGGGGCGAGGCAGAGGGGCCTCACCGAACCGTTCGCGGCAACGAACGGGACAGAGGACATGAACGACATGTACACGCGGGCGCCTCACCGGCGCCCCTCCGCCGATATGGCAGACGCCGCGGCGCTTCTCATCGATTTCGACAACGTGACCATGGGGATCCGGTCCAACCTCGGACAGGAACTCCAGAACCTCCTCGATTCAGACATCATCCGCGGCAAGGTGGCCGTCCAGCGGGCGTACGCGGACTGGCGACGCTATCCCCAGTACATCGTGCCGCTCTCCGAGGCCTCCGTCGATCTCATCTTCGCGCCCGCCTACGGATCGTCGAAGAAGAACGCCACCGATATCCGGCTCGCGATCGACGCGCTCGAACTGGTGTTCATACGCCCGGAGATCGGGACCTTCATCCTCCTCTCGGGGGATTCCGACTTTTCGAGCCTCGTGCTGAAACTGAAGGAGTACGGGAAGTACGTGATCGGCGTGGGGCTCCAGGAATCCACTTCGGACATCCTCGTCCAGAACTGCGACGAGTACTACAGCTACAACCGGCTGTCCGGGCTCACTTCGGCCGACGAAATCCAGACCGAGAAGCACGATCCGTGGGAGTTGACGAGCAGGGCCGTCGCGCGCATGGCCGAGCGCGGCGATGTGATGCGGTCGGATCGGCTGAAGCAGGTGATGCTCGAGATGGACCCGGGCTTCGACGAGAAGACCGCCGGTTTCTCCCGGTTCAATCGATTTCTGAGTGAAGCGGCCAAGCGCGATCGAATCGTGCTGCAGAAGCGGGAGAACGGCCAGTACGATGTCGGCCTGCCGTCGGGAGCGTCGGCATCGGCCGCGGTCGCCGACGCGGTGTCCTCCAGGGGGGAGACGGCGGCGGCCAGGAGTCACGGCCGGCGCGGCCGCCGCGGAGTTTCCGGCCGTGGCCGCGGTCGCGCGTCCGCCCCGAAAGCCTCGGAAGCACGCGCGCCCGAGAAGGCCGGAAAGCCGTCGGCGAAGACGACAGCGAAGACGACCGACTCTCCGGGAGTGGCCCTCGAGGGCGCCTACGACGCGCTGAAGCGCGCGGTGGCTGAACTCTCGCGGGATGGAGCCCCGGTCCGCGATTCCATGGCCAAGCGCAAGCTGCTGCAGTACGACGACGCCTTCGATGAAGGCAGCTTCGGCTTCAGCAAGTTCAGCCTGTTCCTGCGGGCAGCGCACGACGCCGGCGTCGTGCGGATGTCGCGGCATGACGACGGCAATCACTATCTGACCGTCGTGGACGCACCGGCTGCCCCCGCGCGCAAGGCGCAGCCGGCGCTCGGCGGGAGCCTGGAGGATGCGGGTGGGCGGTCTGCCCTGTCCGCGGCGGCGAGGGCCGCGCGCAAGACGCTCGGCCGTCTTCGGCGAGGACCGGCGGCCCGCAGCGAGGCGGCGCCTTCAAGCAGGCCGGCAGCTCCGAGCAAGCAGGCAGCTCCGAGCAAGCCGGCAGCCCCGAGCAAGCCGGCAGCTCGCAAGGAGGCAGAGCGGCCGAGCAAGCCGGCGTCCCGAAGCAAGCCGGTGGCCGGGCGCGCGCCATCGTCTACGGCGGCCGGGGCGGGCGCGCAACGTCAGCCGAAAAAGCCGCCTCAGCAGCGGAAGGCGGAGTCGCCCCGGTCCGAACGCGGCCGTAAAGACCCGTCCGGCGCACAGGAGGCAAAGGCAACCGCGAAAGGCCGGCCGGATCGGCGTCAGGCGGATCCGGGCCGGCCCGACGGCCGGGCTGCCGGGCGCCGCGAACAGCCGAAGGCGAAGGAACAGCGGGCCTCGCGGCCGAGTCCCGAGAAGGAGGCCCCGAAGAGAGAGCCCGCGGCGTCGGCGCCGAAGCACGAGCCGGAGGCCCGGGACAGCCGGTCGGCCCCCCGAGAGAAGGCGCCTGCCCGGCGAACGCTGGGGCGCTACCGGTCGGGGTCCCGCGGGCGGCCGGCCGCGCCGGGCGCGGCGAAGAAGGCGGGTGCGTCTCGTATCGGTCCGGTGGCCGACGAGGAGCCGGCCACGGAGGAGACGAAGGCGGACGCGAAGCGCGCGGACATCCCGACTCGCGATGAGCCGGCGGCCCGCGAGACCGGAGCCGGAAGGGCCGGCAGGTCGGCCCGCGGAACCGCGAGGTCGGCCTCGAAACCGGCCGCGAAGCCGGCTGGCGGACCCATCGGGCACATGGTCCGCAACTATGCGGGCGTCGGGAAGCGGACCGCCGAAGTGCTCTTCGATCACTTCGGCGACGGCGTGTTCGAGGTCATCGACTCCGAGCCGGCGCGCCTCACCGAAGTCCTCTCGGAGGGTCGCGCGAAAGTGGTTCGCGAGGCCCGCCGCGCAGAGCTGGAAGGCTGAACGACCCGGCCGGTCCGGATCCCCGGTCCGGACCGATCGACGCCGATTTTCTTTCCCGTCCCGCCGTAGAGGTGGCCCGGGCGCTGCTGGGCTGCACGGTGCGTTCCGACTGCGCCGGCGAGTGGACGGTGGGCCGGATCGTCGAGACGGAAGCCTACACCGGCCCCGAGGACGAAGCGTGCCACGCGGCGGCGCGGATCGGCCGCACCGCGCGGAACGCGCCGCTGTTCGGGCCTCCGGGCACTGCGTACGTCCACCGCAACTACGGCATCCACTGGCTGCTGAACGTGGTCACGGGGCCGGAAGGCTTCCCGGCCGGCGTCCTTCTGCGAGCGGTCGAGCCAACCGAGGGTCTCGATGTCATGCGGCGGCGCCGCGGCCGCGCGGAGCTCACGAACGGTCCGGCCCGGCTCGCCCAGGCGCTCGGAGTGGGCCCCGGAATGCAGGGGCATCGGCTCGATCATCCTCCGCTTTCGCTGCACTGGGGAGAACCTGTTCCGGAGTCGGCCGTACAGGTGACGACGCGGATCGGGATCTCGCGCGCGGCAGACCGACCCCTCAGGTTCTACGATCGACGGAGCCGCTGGGTCTCGAAGCGCTGAGTCGGTGTCGCGGGCGCCGACGCGGGGCTCCTGCCACGGGCCGCTAAACGCCGGGAGGACGTGAATGGCCGAAATCGCTCTGCAGGAAGTCGGTACCTACGGCTTCGCCTCGCTCCTCCCCCCGCTGTTGGCCATTGGGCTGGCGATCTACACCCGCCAGGTCTTCCTCTCCCTGGCGGCCGGCATCTGGCTCGGACACACGATTCTTGCCGGCTGGAACCCGGCCACGGGCGCCGCGGGCGCCATCGATGGCGCGATCAGCGTATTGGGCGACGCGGGGAACGCGAGGGTCATCGTCTTCACCTTCCTCATCGGCGCCCTCATCGCCACGGTGGAGGCGAACGGCGGCATGCGGGGCTTCGTGCGCTGGGTCGAGGAGGCCCGATGGGTGACGAATGCCCGGCGCGCGCAGATCATGGCCTGGCTGATCGGGATCGTCGTCTTCATCGAATCGAACCTCACGATCCTCGTCGCGGGTTCCGTTTCGCGGCCTCTCTTCGACCGCTTCCGGATCTCGCGGGAGAAGTTGGCCTACATCGTCGACTCGACTTCGGCTCCCGTCTGCATCCTGATCCCGTTCAACGCCTGGGGCGCGCTGGTCCTGGGCATCCTGACCGAGCAGGGAGTGGGCAACCCGCTCGGCGTCTTTCTCGTCGCGATTCCGCTCAACATCTACGCCGTCGCGGCCCTCATCCTCGCGGGCCTGACCGCCTTCCGGGGCTGGAACTGGGGCCCGATGAAGAAGGCCGAGGCGCGCACGCGGGACGGGCGTCTGCACTGGGACCACGCGGTGGCGCTCGCGGACCCGGACGAAATTGCGCCGCCGCCGGCCGAGGGCGTCGCGCTCAAGCCTCGCAACATGCTGATCCCGATTGCGGCCATGGTCGTCTCCATGCCCGCCTTCATGTGGGTCACGGGCGGCGGGACCATCGCGGAGGGTTCCGGCACGACGAGCGTGTTGTGGGCGGTGCTGGTGGGGCTGGCGCTCGCCTGGCTCCTCGCGCTGGGTCAGCGCTCTCTCGACCTCGAGGCGCTGAGCCGGGTCGGTCTCAAGGGAGCGGGCGCCCTGACCGGAATGGCGGTCGTGCTCTGGCTCGCACTGTCGCTGGGCGACGTGACGAGGTCGCTGGGGACGGGTCTCTATGCGGCGGGCATCGTCGGAGACGCGTTCCCGCTCATGGTGCTGCTGCCGCTTGTGTTCGTCGTCACGGGCGGGATCGCCTTCGCCACCGGGAGCAGTTGGGGGACGTTCGCGATCATGCTCGCGGTGGCCGTCCCGCTCGCGAGCGCCCTCGGCCTGCCGCCCGCGCCGTTCGTGGCGGCGGTGCTTTCGGGCGGCATCTTCGGCGACCACTGCAGCCCGATCAGCGATACGACGATCATCGCGTCACTCGCGTCGGCCACCGATCACATCGAACACGTCCGGACGCAGATTCCGTACGCGCTCGTCGCCGGGGGGATCGCGACTGCGGGCTTCGCCGTCGTCGGGGCGCTGATGTGAAGCGCGTCCTGCCCGACTCATGGACGGAGGCCGGCGGGCGCGGACAGGTCGGCGGGGCGGCTCTGACGGAACTCGCCGCCCGATTCGGGACGCCGCTGCTGGTTGTCGACGAGAACCACCTCGCGGACCGCCTCGCCCGCTTTCGTGCCGCCTTCGGTCCGGACGCCGGACTGACGTACGCCGGCAAGGCCTTCCTGTGCGGCGCCCTGGTACGGCTCCTGGCCCGGGAGGGCTGGCTCGTGGATGTCGTCTCGGGCGGGGAACTTGAACTCGTGCGGCGCGCCGGGTTCCCGATGCGCGACGTCATCCTGCACGGGAACGCAAAGTCGGCCGCGGAGCTGGAACGGGCCATCGAATACGAGGTGGGGCGGGTCGTCATCGACCATCCAGACGAGGTCGATGATCTGCGGAGGGCGGCGGCTGCGGTCGGATCCGACCATCGTCCCGACCTGCTCCTGCGGCTGAACGTGGACCTGACCCCGGAGACACACGAGAAGGTGAGGACCGTGGGGCCGGGCACGCATTTCGGGATGTCGTCGCCCGTCGCCGCGTCCGTCGCGCGCCGGATCGCCGGCGCGGGGGAGTGGCGCCTGACCGGGGTCCACATCCACGCGGGCAGCCAGATTCGGGATCCCGCACTCTTCTCCCGCGTTGCGCGGGCGGCCGTGGATTTCGTGGCGCCGTTGCGGCTCTGTTTTCCCGGGAAGGTCGACCTGGATCTCGGGGGAGGGCTCGCCGCGCCCTACCGCGCCGGGGAAGAAGTGCCCTCTCTCCGGGAGTATGCCGAGGCGCTGCAGACCGGCCTGCACCGGTCCGACGCAAAGGCGCGGCTGAGCGCGTACCGCCTCCTCGTCGAACCGGGCCGGTCCGTGATCGCCAACGCGGGCCTTACCCTCTACACGATTCACGCGCGCAAGCGCCTCGATGGCGCCGGGGAGGCGCTGGCCGTCGACGGCGGGCTCTCGGACAATCCACGCCCGTCGCTGTACGGGGCGAGCTACGAGGTGCTCAACGCGTCGCGCGCGCGCAGCGGGGCCGGGCGGACGTTCCGCGTCGTGGGACGGCACTGCGAGTCGGGCGACGTGATCGCGCCGGCGGCGACGCTGCCCGGCGACACGGCCGTGGGCGACGTGCTCGCCATCCCGGGCACGGGCGCCTACGTGTTCGCGATGTCGAGCCGCTACAACGGGGTCGGACGCCCCGCCGTCGTGTTCGTGCGGGACGGCGAGGCGCGCGAGGTGGTTCGCCGCGAGACGGACGACGATCTCCTGGCGTGCGACCTCACGCTCGGCACGCCGGAGCCGGCCCGCGGCGCCCGGCCGGAGCCCGTCAGCGCTGCCGCAGTACGGCCGTCGCGAGCACGCTGACGTCGGGGTCGAAGCGCACGCTGTCGGCCCCCGCGGCGCCCGGAATGCGCAGCGTCGCCTCTCGCGCATCGACGCGCACGCTCGCCCGGCGGCCATCGGCCCCGCCGCCCGCGACCTCGAAGTCGAGGTCGAGCGTGAACACCGGCCACTCCGCCGGCTGCACCTGGCGGATCGAGAGCACGAGATCCTCCGCCTCCGGACCCCATTCCACTTCCAGTCGCGGGTGTCCCGGACCGTGGACCCACTGGTCGAAAAACCAGCCCAGTTCGCGGCCCGAGGCGCGCTCGAACGCCGCCCGCACGTCGCGGGTCAGGGCCACGCCGTGGAGATGACCGGCGTAGTAGTCCCGGATCCCGCGGAAGAACGCCTCGTCCCCGACGTGATGGCGCAGCATGTGGAGGACCCAGGCGCCCTTCTGGTAGTTGTTCCGGTTCAGCAGGTCGAAGAGCTGGTTCGAGCTGGAGTCGACGATCGCCTGCCCCACGACGTCCGATCCCACCGCCACCCCGCGACTCGCGCTCATGAGGACGCGAAAGGCGTCGACCCCGTCCCGGGCCTCGAAATAGAGCGGGCCGAAGTAGCTCGCGAAGCCCTCGCTGATCCAGAGGTGGTGCCAGGAGGCCGGGCTCACCGCGTCGCCGAACCACTGGTGCGCGGTCTCGTGAGCGATGACCCCCTCGCCCATGCGGCGCTCCTCCCAGGCTCCCCGCCCGTAGAAGATCGCGCTCGAGTTCTCCATGCCCCCGAAACGGGTCGACGACTCCACGTGGGCGAGCTTCTCGTAGGGATAGGGCCCGATCAGCTCGCTGTAGAAGTCGAGCATGTCCGGCGCGCGAGAGAAGCGTTCCGCCCCGTAGTCGCCATCGCCCGCCAGCGCCCACACGGACACGGCGGCGCAGGTCTCCCCTCCTCCCGCGGGACCCGGCGCCGCCGGAGCGAGCCCGCAGCCCGCCTCGCCGAGGGGGCGACGCTCGAAGCGGGCCATCCCGACGACCATCGTATAGGACGGGATCGGCGCGCCGGGATCCGTCTCCCACGTCCACACCGTACCGCCCTCCGCCCCCGGACGCGTCTCCACGAGACGCCCGTTGGCGATGACCTCGAACCCCTCCGGCGCCAGCACTTCGAAGCGGGCCGTGGCCTTGTCCAGAGGGTGATCGTTGGAGGGGAACCACCACCGGGCGCGGTTCGGCCAGTTGTCCGCGAACACGGCCGGCTCGCCGTTGCGATCCTCGCCGAAGAAGAGGCCGTTCTGCGGCGCGCCTCCGTATTCGATGCGGACCTCGCGCTCCGCCGCCGCGGAAGGCGGTTCGAACGGGCCCACGGTGAGCACCGAGCCGCCGCGACCGAAGTCGGTGGCACGGCCATCCATCGTCACGGACGCTACCTCCAGCCCGATGAAGTCGAGGTCCACCCGGTCCACTCCGGCGGCGAGTTCGCCGCGCAACGTGGCCACGGCGGCGAACTCTCCGGAAGCGGGACGCGAAAGGTCGAGTTCGAGCCGATAGTGCGCGACGTCGAAACCGGCACGGTCCGCCGGGCGCCGGAGTTCGATCCCCGGTTCGGGGGCCACGGCCCCCGCTTCGAGCGTCGCCTGCTCGGCCGGAATCCGCGGGAGGCGCGGTCCTTCCGGGGCCGGCCGACAACCGGTCGACAGGCCCGGCAGGAGGCACACCACGAACGCGGAGAGGCGGAACATCGACCCCGCCGCCGACCCTCCGCCTTGCGAAGCGACTTCCCGCGCCCCACCGTGGCGGCGCATGCTCCGTCGGGCGAAGACCCGGCGTCTGTCCGATTCCATGGCGAAACGAAGTCCGGTCATCATACCCGCTCTCGAAGAAGCCCCGCCGTCCCGGCGGCCCGCCCGCGACTCATGAGACTCTACGTCCGTGGGTGAGGCCGGGCACCCCTTCGCCCAACTCGGTCTCTCGTCCGACCTCGTCGAGACCGTGGCGAGGGCGGGCTACGCCGAGCCCACCGAGATTCAGCGCCAGGCGATCCCCGCCATCCTCGCCGGCCACGACGTGCTCGGCACCGCCCACACGGGCACCGGAAAGACGGCGGCCTTCACACTCCCCGCGGTGCAGCGGCTCGCGGGCACGGAACCGTCCACCGCCCCGCGAGGCCTCGTCATCACGCCGACGCGCGAACTCGCGCAGCAGGTCGGCGCCGCCGTGACGACCTACGGCGCGGCCTCCTCGATCGAGTCCGTCGTCGTCCACGGCGGCACGCCGCTGGGGCCCGAGAAGGCGGAACTCTCGTTCGGGTGCGACGTGCTCGTCGCCACGCCGGGCCGGTTGCTCGACCACATCAAGCGCGGGAACGCGGACCTGTCCCGCGTCGAGGTCCTCGTGCTCGACGAAGCCGACCGCATGCTCGACATGGGGTTCATAGACGATGTGAAGGAGATCGTTCGCCACACGCCGGACGACCGGCAGACGCTCCTCTTCTCCGCGACGATGCCCGACGGTGTCCGGTGGCTCGCCCATCAGTTGATGACCGATCCCGAAGAGGTGCAGGTGGGTCGGGAGACCGCGGCGGAGGGCATCCGCCAGGTCCTCCATCCGGTGGACTGGTCGCAGAAGCACGCGCTCCTTCACCACCTGCTCGGCGAGTGGCCGGAGGGACAGGTGCTCGTCTTCACGCGCACGCGGGTGACGGCGACCTACCTGGCCGACTATCTGCGGTCGCACGACGTCGCGGTGGCCGGGCTGCACGGCGGCAAGCATCAGGACCAGCGCGACAAGGCGCTGCGGCGCTTCCGCGAAGGCTCGATCCGCGTCCTCGTCGCCACGAACGTGGCCGCGAGAGGTCTGGATATCCGCGGCATCCGCCATGTCGTGAACTTCGACGTGCCGGAAGATCCCCGCGACTACGTGCACCGTGTGGGCCGCACCGCCCGCGGCGACGACACCGGCGACGCGATCACGCTCATGGCCGCGAGCGACTGGGTCGAGATCCGAGCCATCGAGCGTCTTCTGGGCGAGACAATCGACCGTCGCGTCGTGCCCGGCTTCGAACCCGACGTCGAGCCGCCGCCCCCGGAGGAGCCGGAGGTCGAGCGCCCCGAGCCCACTGCCCTCCGGCGCGGGATCCGGCGGCGGCGCTGACCGCGGCGCGACACCGGCCCCGGCCCGGCTTTCGCTCCGCGCGGCGCGGGGCCCATATTCGGCTGTCGGCTCGTTCGGTTCCTCCTTCGCGGAGTTTTCATCATGTCCGTCGGTACCTCTGTCGCCGCCCGCCCGGGCTCACGTTGCCACCGCCGATCCATGGCCCCCCGGGTGTCGCTGGCGGCCCTGCTGCTGGTGCTGCTGCCCCCGGTCGCCGAAGCCCAGCGCACCTCCAAGCCGGTCCTGCACGGGCGACACTGGATGGCGATCACCGGGAAGCCGCTCGGCGCCACCGCCGGGGCGCGCATGTTCCACCAGGGCGGGAACGCGGTCGACGCGGCCGCCGCCATGCTGGCCGCGACGTCCACGATGTGGGACGTGCTCTCGTGGGGAGGGGAGACGCAGGCGCTCATCTATCACCCCGGAGAACAGCGCGTGATCGGCGTCAACGCGCTCGGCGTGGCTCCCACGGGCGCGACCCCCGAACACTACCGCGCGGAGGGGCATGACAACTTCCCGCCCGAGTTCGGCCCGCTGTCGGCCGTGACTCCCGGCACGCCCGGCGGGCTCATGACGATGCTCGCAGAGTGGGGCCGCCTGAGTCTCTCGGACGTCCTGCAGCCTTCGATCGAGATGGCGGACGGATACCCGATCGAAGCGGACGCGGCGCGCCGCATCCGGAATACGGTGGACGAGATTCGGCAGTGGCCGTCTTCCATGGATGTGTACTTCACGCACCCGGACGACGCGGAGAACCCGGGCCCGCGAGAGGGCGAGATCTTCCGGCAGCCCGGCCTCAAGCGGACGCTCGAACGGCTCGTGGAGGCCGAAGCCGAGGCGCTGGCCGGAGGCGCCAGCCGCAAGGAGGCGATCTACGCCGCCTACGACGCCTTCTACCGGGGCGACATCGCGGCGGACTTCGTGGCGGGGGCGCAGGCCGCCGGGGCGCTCATCACGATGGAGGACATGGCGAACTGGCAGGTGTACCTCGAGGAGCCCGTCACCGCCAACTACAAGGGGATCGACGTCTACAAGCTCACGACCTGGGTTCAGGGCCCCGTCATGCTGCAGGCGCTCAACATGGCCGAGCAGCTCGACCTTCGGGCGATGGGATACAACAGCGCGAACTATCTCCACGCCCTCTACCAGGTGATGAACCTCTCCTTCGCCGACCGCGACTTCTACTACGGGGACCCCTACTTCCCGCCCGCGGAACCGATCGAGGGACTCCTCTCGAAGGACTACGCGAAGGCCCGGATCGAGACCATCGACTGGGACCGGAACGATCCGAACGCGGGGCCCGGCGATCCCTATCCCTTCCAGGGGGAGCAGAACCCCTTCGCCGACCTGCTCGAGCGGTGGGGGACGCGGGCCGCCGTCACGACGGAACAGGGTGTGGAGCTGTCGCTGAACGATCACGCGGAACTCGATGAGGACTTCTATCTCGGCACCACCTCCGTGCAGGCGGCGGACGACGAGGGCTGGGTCGTGTCCATCACGCCCTCCGGCGGCTGGATCCCCGCCGTCGTCGCCGGGGAGACCGGGATCGGGCTCTCGCAGCGGGCCCAGAGCTTCGTGCTCGACGAGGCGGACAACCCGTACAACGTGATCGAGCCCGGCAAGCGGCCCCGCGCCACGCTCACGCCGGGCATGGCGCTGAAGGACGGCCGTCCCTTCCTCTCCTTCGCGGTCCAGGGCGGCGACGGACAGGACCAGAATCTGCTCCAGTTCTTCCTCAACGTGGTCGAGTGGGACATGAACGTGCAGCAGGCGGTCGAGGCGCCGAACATGAACAGCTTCCAGATGCGCGGCTCGTTCGGCCAGCACGAGACGCGCCCGGGACGGATGCTCCTGCAGGACGCGACCCCGCCCTGGATCCGCTCCGCCCTGGAATCGATGGGCTACGACCTGACCTTCGCGGAGCGCACGTCGGGGCCGATCAACGCGATCTTCTTCGACTGGGAGAACGACGCCTTCTGGGGCGGCTCGAGCCACCACGGCGACGACTACGGCATCGCGTGGTAGCCGTTCGCTAGCGCGGCGCTATTCGCCCCGCTCCATCACGTCGAACAGATCGTAGCGCCTCGGTGAACGGTTCCGGCCGCCCCGGCGGTCGGATCCGTCGCCCGGACCGCCCCCGCCCCGTTCGGCGGGCCGGAGTTCGCCGGGGTCCGCGGGACGCCGCAGGTGCCAATCGGTCGCGCGCTGGTACGCCGCGATGACGGCGAGCAGGTGGTGCTCCGCGTAGGGTTCCGCGCCGAACATGCCCCCGATGGGTCTCGGGTATCCCGTCGATCCGGTCTCGAACCCGATCGGGAAGCCGATGAGCGGCAGCCCCACCATGTCGAAGGGGAAGGGCGCCGTCTGCGTCACCAGGTCGCAGTGGCCGAACACCTCGTCGAGGATCTCCCTCAGAAGAACGAGCCGGGCCCGCGAGCCCCGCACGTACTCCGCCGCCGGAAGGAGCAGCCCGTTGATCCACGGCGCGAGCGAGACGCCGAACTTCCTCACGTCATCGCGAAGGTGTTCGAGGAAGATCTCGGAGCGCTCCGGGAGTCGCACGTTGTTGAAGTTGAAGCTCGTCAGCGCCTCCCAGTGGGTGGGGAAGTCGAGTTCGACAATCTCCGCCCCCATCTCGTCAAGGATCGCGAGCATGCGCCGCCGCGCCTCGACCGTCGCCACCTCCCGGCGGTACGCCGCCTGCGTCCGCTCGCGCCGCGGGAACGAACTCCCGATGCGGTCGATGTCGGGGTCGGGGTCGGGCCCGGGATCCTCCGGGGGTTCGGGTTCGTCCAGAAAGCCCGGCAGGACGCCGATCCGCACCGCCCCGCCGCGCTCCGGATGCCGGAGCCCGCCGTCGGCCTCGCGCACCGCCTCCAGGTAGTCCGGGACCGCCGGGAGTCCGAGGGATCGGGGGTCCGCGGGGTCCGGCCCCGCCATGATCTGCAGCATCAGTGCGGCGTCGACCGCGTCCCTGGCCAACGGACCCGGGTGATCCCGCGTATAGGTGAGGGGGAGGATGCCGTGCAGCGAGACCCGGCCCATCGTCGGCTTGATTCCCGTCAGGGCCTGCGCGTTCGAGGGGTTCGTGATCGAGCCGCCGGTCTGCGTCCCGGTGCTCGACGCCGCCATGCGTGCCGCCACCGCCGTCGCCGATCCGCTCGAGGACCCGCCCGGGCTCACGTCCTCGTTGTAGGGGGCCCAGGCGTTCACCGTCGTGCGCTCCCCCGTGGGCGTCGACGCGGCCGTCGTCGCGAGCGGGCCCATCTGGGTCTTGCCGAGCAGGATCGCGCCCGCGTCGCGAAGCCGGGCCCACGAGGTCGCATCGAAGTCCGGCACGAAGTCCTCGAGGATGAAGGAGTTGGCCGTCGTGCGGACCCCGGCCGTGAAGTAGTTGTCCTTGATCGCGAGCGGCACGCCCGTGAGCGGCGCACGTCCACGCGTCCGGTCGGCGGTTCGGGCCGCCTCGAGCGCGGTCCGGGGAACCACCGTGTTGAACGCCTGGTAGCGGGGTTCCCATCGGCCGATCCGCGCGAGATACGCCTCGACGAGTTCGACCGCGCCCACGTCGCCGTCGCGCAGGAGCCGCGCCGCCTCCGCGAGCGTGAGTTCGGTCAGGTCCGCAGGTTGAGGGCGGCCCGCCGGCGGGAGGCCCGGTTCGCGGAGGCGTTTGGCCACGGCTCGGCCGTCCGCTCCGGTCGCCGCGGGGGATCGCGTACCGGGCCCGGACGCCGCGTTGGAGACCGCGCCCAGAGTCGCCGGGGTCGCCATGGCGGTCGCGGTCAGCGCCGTCATCCGCTCGAGGAAGCGGCGCCGGTTCAGCTCACTCATGGTTCCGCGCGCTCACTTCGGCGGGGTAGATGGCCGGCGCCGGCCCCATGGGGTCGAACTCGAAGTCGGCGATCGCCCCGGGCGTCGACCTCAGGAAGCGCCGAGCGGACGCCATGATGCGACGTTGATCCGCCGACGCATCCTCGTCGTCCTCGGGGAGCACGGAGAGATCGACGCCCGCGAGCGCGAGCCGCGTGCGGATGTACGCGTCGAGTTGCTCGTCCGTCACCTCCTGTGACGACGCGACGGAACGTGGCGGAGAGGGTCGGCGGGCCATGGCGCCTCCGTTGGGGAGAGGTTCGGAAGCATCATGATGTCGGCGATCGTCGCGCGCCACCGGTGTCTTCCGTTCCGGGCGCGCCACAGGGGTTTGCCGCGAACCCGAAGCCGCACTAACGTTCACGAAGACGGATGCAAGGCCATATTTCTTGAGCCAACAATTGCCCATAGAGTCTCCGATCCGGAGGCGGACGTCATGCCCTGCGGGGACGGCGAAAACCGATGGGAGGGGCCGAACCGTGTTGCGGAGGGCTTCAAGAAATCCCCTTGCATCTGATTCTACAGAGGGGGTGACCCACGGGTCGCCCCTTTTGCATCCCGGACGGGACGCGGGGCGCCGGACGGGCGGGGACGGCATGGGATGGCGGCGTGTTTCTCGAACTGGCTGAAGTCCTGGACTGTCCTGACTGCGGGGCGTCAGCCGGGCTCGTCGCCTTCGTCGACCGGGCCGAGTCGCGTCGCGTGGTCGAGGGCAGGCTGGGCTGCCCATTGTGCGAGATCGAGGTGCCCATCCGTGGGGGGGCGATGCGCTTCGATCTTTCCGATGCCGCGCGACGCGCCGCCCCGGGCGCCGGGATGGCGCCCCCCGCGGGGACAGGGCTCGAGGCCGCGGCGGCTCCGGCCGGGCACGCCGGAGAAGCCGCTCCGGACCAGGCGCTGCGCCTTGCCGCCCTGCTCGGCGCGAGCGACCGGGCCGGCATGGTGGTGCTCCTGGGCCCGCGACTGGCCGCGCACGCCCCCGCCATCGCCCGCCTCGGCGACCGTCTCGAGGTGCTCGTCTGGATGTCGGACTCCGGCGACCGTTCCCCCCCGTCTGCGGTGCCCGTCGAGGATCTCGTCGCGGGCGTCGATCCTCTCCTGGGCGCCGCGCCGGACCGCTGGCCGATCCGCTCCGGCGCGCTGCACGGCATCGCGCTCGCCGCTCCCATGACGCTCCAACTTTCCGAGATCACCCGCTGCGCGCGTCCCGGCGCGCGTCTCGTAGTGGAAACTCCGGGCTCGGCGGAACTCGACTCGCTCGCCGCGTCGGAGTTCGCGGAAGTCGCCTCCGATTCGACGGTCTGGGTCGGTGAACGTCGTCCAGGCGTAGCCGGAGATTTGCCACAGCTTGACAAGACGCTATAATTCCCCGTTGTCGCCAGATGTGTGGGATGGGTGGAAGGTGGTTGAGTGAGACGCAAGATCCAGCTCGCTCGGGGGGAGGTGGCATGGTGTGGTGGAAGATCTGGGACAGTGACGGAAGGCGCCGACGGAAGCAGCCGGACTTCTACGAGGAAGGTGTGGAACTGGTTCGGCAGGAACTCTACCATGAGGCGCTCATCTCGTTTCGTCTCTCCTTGAAGTACAGCCCGCGGCATCCGGCCACGCTGGAACAGATGGCCGTGGTGTACACGCACATCGGACTCACCGATGACGCCGTTCGCGCCTACGGGGCCGCGCTTGAGGAGCGTCCGCGCAGCACGGCCGCGCACTACGGTCTGGCCTTCCTTCTGTTGAAGAAGGGCGCCGAGCGGGACGCCTCGCGGCACCTTCAGGAGTTCCTCGCCTATGCGCGGGGAGACCGGGAAGAGCCGAGGCATCTCGAGCACGCCCGGCGCACTCTGCAGCGGCTCGGCGTGCCGGTCGCGGAGTCGGTCGCACACTAGCGCCCCGCGTACGAGCAGCGTGCAAGTCTCGAGCCCGCTCCCGGGCGACTATCGGCCCGGCACACTACCGGAACTCTTCCTTGACGGGCTCTCGCGGCCCCGGGATGACGCGGCGCGTACGCGGGGGGCGGACGGCGCCTGGGTTTCGACCTCCACGGAGGACATCGGGCGCCGCTCCCGCGCCATCGCGCTCGGGCTCCGAACGCGAGGTTTCGCTGCGGGCGACCGCATTGCGATCCTCTCGCAGACCCGCCTCGAGTGGGCCCTGGCCGACTGGGGCATCGTCATGGCGGGGCTCACCTCCGTCCCCGTCTACCCGGTGCTTCCCTCCGACCAGGTTCGCTACATCCTCGCCGACTCCGGCGCGCGAGCCGTGTTCGTGGAAGACCAGGAGCAGCTGGACAAGGTTGCGGAGGTAAAGGACGACCTGCCCGCTCTGGAACTGGCGATCGCCTTCGGGGCCGTCACGGCGCCCGAGGGCTCCTCGCTCGCGACGCTGCAACTGGACGCCCTTTCCGATCTCGGAGAGTCCGCGCCCGAAGAACTCGCTGCGACCTACGAAACGCACGCCCGAAAGACGCGCCCGGAGGACCTCGCGACGCTCATCTACACCTCGGGCACGACCGGCGACCCCAAGGGCGTGATGCTCACGCACGCCAACTTCCATTCGAATGCGGACATGGCGCTGCGGGTCTTCCCGATCGACTCCACTCACGTGGCCCTCGCGCTCCTGCCCCTTGCGCACGTGTTCGAGCGCACGGTCGGCCACTACATCATGTGGCGGGCGGGGGTGACCGTCGCGTACGCGGAGTCCCCCAACACGGTGGCCCGCGATCTCGGTGAGGTCTCGCCCACCTTCATGGCCGCCGTCCCGCGCGTGTTCGAGAAGGTGCTCGAGAGGGCCGAAGCCACCGCCCGCGAGGCGGGCGGCGCGAAGCAACAGATCTTCGATTGGGCGCGCCGGGTTGGGGAAGCGCGTGCGATGGCCGAGCTCGAGGGACGTCGAATCGGGCCGGGCCTCCGTCTCCAGGCCGCGCTCGCCGACCGCCTCGTGTTCTCGAAGCTGCGTGCCCGGACGGGAGGACGGGTCCGCTACTTCGTGAGCGGCGGAGCCCCGCTCGCGCCCGCCATCGCCCGCTTCTTCTTCGCCGCGCGTCTGCCCATCGTCGAAGGGTACGGGCTCACGGAGACCTCGCCCGCCGTCAGCTTCAATCCGATCGACGCGATCCGCCTCGGCACGGTCGGGAAACCGATCCCCGGCACCGAGATCCGGATCGCCGAGGACGGCGAGATCCTCATCCGCGGGCCGCAGATCATGGCGGGCTACTACAACAAGCCCGAGGCGACGGCCGAAGCCATCGACGACGACGGCTGGTTCCACACCGGCGATGTGGGCGAGATCGACGAGGACGGGTACCTGCGGATCACGGACCGCAAGAAGGACCTCATCATCACCGCTTACGGAAAGAACATCGCCCCCCAGCCCGTCGAGGCGGAGATCAAGCGGCACCCGATGGTGGCGGAGGCCGTGATGCTGGGCGACGGGAGAAAGTTCCCGATCGTCATCGTCGTGCCCGAATTCGAGGCCGTTCGTCCGGAACTGCACGGGGTCGAGGAAGCGGCGGACGCCGACCTCGTCGCGGACGCCCGGACGCGCGCCATGATCGAACAGGCCGTGGGGGAGAGCTGCCGGGACTGCGCGCACTACGAGCGGCCGCGCGACGTGCTCCTCGTCCCCGGGCCGTTCACCGTCGAGGGCGGGGAGCTGACGCCGACGCTGAAGGTCAAGCGTCGCGTGATCGAGGCCCGCTTCGCCGACGCGATCGAAGCGCTCTACGAGCGGGCCGAGGACGCCATGAGCGGGCGGGAAAAAGAGCGGGACCGCCCGTGAGCGACGTCGTGGCCGGGCTCGTTACGGGGCCCGACCGCGAACAACTGGTGCGGCTGGGACGGATCCTCGTCGAGGAACGGCTCATCGCCTGCCTGAACGTCGTGGACCGCGTGACCTCCGTCTATCGCTGGCAGGGCGAGGTGTGCGAGGAAGCGGAAGCCCTCGGCATCCTCAAGACGACGGCCGCCCGCAGCGACGACGTGCAGCGGCGCATCCGCGAACTCCACCCCTACGATGTCCCGGAGATCCTTTTCATCTCCGTGGCCGCCGGTTCCGCGCCCTACGTGGACTGGGTCTCCGAACAGGTGAGCTAGCCGTCGAGCCTCAGCGGACGGCGTCGTTCTCCGAGCGGTACCAGAACCAGAAGATGACCCCCGCCGCCGTCCACAGGATCGTGCCTCCGCCGATCCGCATGATCAGCCCCGCGAGCCGCTGGTCTTCCCCCGCGGACAGCGTGCCCACCGGCGGCGCGAGTTCGTACGTGGCGTAGAAGGGGAGTTCCGCGAACGTCAGGAAGACGTACGGCAGCGTCATCAGCACGGTGCTCGCGATCAGGTAGCCGATCCGCACGCCGAGCGGAAACCGCGGCCGGTGCGGCACCGGGCTCACGACGGGCCACCAGAACACGAGTCCGCCGCCCAGCCAGGCCATGTCGAGGGCCAGCGAGCCCGCCTGCGAGGCCATGAGGCCGTCCACGACCTCGGGCCAGTGCGTCGCGATGACGATCGCGTTGAAGAAGAGCAGCGCGATGAGCGGTCGCGCGAGGAACTCGAGGAGGGAGATGACCCTGCCGCCGCGGACTCGCTCCAGCGCCGCGCGCGGAAGCCCCGCGATGAGGAGCGGCGGGGCGAGGAGCGCGATGAGGAGGAACTGCACCATGTGCACCGACGCGAGGTATCCCGAACCCAGCGCGCCCACCGGCCAGTCCAGCGCCACCCAGAGCATGAGCGCGCCGCCGGCGAAGCGGACGACCTCGAGTCGCGAAGGCGCGGCGCCCCGCGTGAAGGCGCGGTAGGCGAGGCACAGGCACGCGACGAAGAGCCAGACGCCCGGGTAGGGGCGCCACGACCAGTCCCACGGGATGCCCTGGGCGGCACACCACCATTGCATCGTGTGGCCTCAGCCGCCGCTCGGACCCGCTTCGCCCTCCGGACCCGCTTCGCCCCCCGCCTTCGAAACGGACCGGTTGAGACGCAGGAGCAGCGGAAGGTCGTGCCGCCAGTCGGTCTGGCGCACGCCGCTCGGGTACAGGGCCCGCGCCACGCCGTCGCCCGTGACGGCGACGACCGGCGTCGCGTGTCCCACGAGATACGGCTCTCCCGCGCCCGGCGGGGTCGAGGTCCCTTCGATCCGCGCGGGCGGAAGGCCGAACCCGGCCTGGATCTCGTTCACCGTCTCCATCTCCCCGCTGAGGCCGGTGAAGGAGGCGTCGAAGAGGTCCAGCCAGCTCCGCAGCCGGTCCGGCGTGTCGCGCGCCGGGTCCGTCGTCACGAAGACGACCTTGATCTCGCGGCGGTCCGTGTACGAAAGGTCGTCGAGAGCGGCCCCGAGCACCGCCATCTGCACGGGACAGATGTCCGGGCAGTTCGTGTACCCGAAGAAGAGCAGCGTGAGCGACCCCGCGGTCTCCCGCCGAAAGTCGAACCGGCGCCCCCGGGAATCCGTCAGGGCGAACTCCGGCGCCTCGAACGGCTGTTCGATCGCCAGCCCGCGCAACTCCCCCGTGCCCTCGGTGCGGTCGATCGCCGTATCGGGGGAGGCGCAGCCGAACCCGGCGAGACCGGCGCCGCACGCGACCGCGATGGCGGCAACGACGCGCACCGGCCTCATCCCAACAGTCCCCGGATGAACTCGAGTACCGGGAGCGAATCGAGAATCACGAGCCCGGTGCCGATGCCGGCACCGAGCAGGTATCCGAGCCGCACGATGAGGTCGAATTCGCGCTGGCTGATGTCGCGCACAAGGTGTTCGATCCGCTCGATGGAGAAGTTCTCGATTTTGGTCGAGATACGTTCGGCGATCCGGATTCGTTCCGCCACCTCCGGCACGCGGTGGACGATCCAGTCCCACGAGGGCGCGGCGAGTGTATCCGCGAGACGCACCGCGGCGTCCTCGCGCAGGAAGCGCCCGAGCCGCCCGATCGGCGTGCGAAGGAGCCGGTCCGCCATCGGCTCGGCGATCGAGTCGAAGAGGACGCGTCCCGCGTCGGATCGGAATCCGGCGGCAAGCGAGGCCGCCACGCGGTCGGCGGGGACGGCGCGCAGCACGTCCGCCCAGCTCCTCTCCCCGAAACGCTCGAGCAGTCCTTCGAGCCGGTCGAGCAGGAAGGCGCGCGAGCCCGGATCCCGCGCCGCCTTCACGAGCCACTCCGCCAGGGCATCGAGCGCGCTCTCGACCTGGGGATCGCCCGCGCCGCCGATGACCTCCGAAGGAGGGTGCCGGAGGAACTCGACGACGCCGTCGTTGACGTGCCGCGCGATCGCCGTCTGGACCTCCGGTTCGCGCAGTACGCCGCCGAGGCGGTCGGCGCCCTCCTCCCGCAGGGCATCGAGCGCGTGCGTCACCGTTTCCTCGGTGACGATGAGGCGGGCCACGACGCGCTGGTGGAAGCGGAGATCCTGCATGAAGCGGTCGAACAACTCCCCCAGCACGTGCTCGATCCGCCGTCTCGCGTCCGGGTCATCGAGCAGTCGGCCCAAGCGCTCGATCGCGACCGGGAGGTAGTCCTTGATCGCGTGCTCCAGCGCGGCGACGAGCCCCGCGGGGATCAGCTGCTCGAACGTCCGGTGCGGCTGGAGCAGTTGCCGCGCGGCCTCGTCCAGGTGGCGGCGCACCGTCGCTTCGAAGGCCGACGAATCGACGAGCCGCGCGAGCCAGCCGTCCATCGTTTCGCGGATGGCCGCGACCCGTTCCGGTTCCAGGGTCTGCGCGAGGGACTCGTCGCTCAGCGACTCGCGGATCGACTCGAGGAGGCGCCCGGACTCATCCCCGAAGTCCGGAGAGTCCAGCGTCGCGGCCAGGAACTCGCGGCCCTGTCCGAGGATTCGCGTGAGGAGTTCCCGGACCTCGACGAGCGCGGCCTCCGGGAGGAGATCGGCCAGTGCGGGTTGCTCTTCTTCGCTGAGTTCGACCGCAAGCTCCCGCAGCCGCTCCCGGAATGCGGACTCGAGTTGCCGCAGTTCGGAGGTGATGTCTTCCGGGGTGAGGAGCGCTCCACCCACGACGCCCCCGACCGAGTCCGCGAGCCGCTTCTGGTTCTTCGGCACCGCGCCCTGCAACCACCGCACGGGCCGGCCCAGGATCTTCGGCGGGCGGTAGGGATGGAAGATCATCCAGACGGCGATCCGGTTCGTGATTCCGCCCGCCAGGGCGCCGAAGGCCACCGTGACGAGGGCGCGCAGCCAGTCGAACTCCATCAGGGAGAAGGCAGCGTGGCGGCGAACCCGTTGAAGTCGAGCACCTCAGTTCCGACGTTGACGATGGCCTCCATGCGGATGAGCGTGCCGTCGCCGGGGTCCTCGCTCGTCAGCGGCCGAAAGCTCCCACGGACCGTCGTACCGGAGATCTCGAATCGCCAGGCAGCGGCCGACCCGCCGGCCCGACCCGGATCCGGCGGCTCGAGCGTCACGTCGCCCCAGGCCGTCTCGACGCCGTGCAGCCAGGTGTGGGCCACCGCCGGCTGGCCGATGGTGCCCGCATGGACGACGAGGCCGTTCCCGAGCGAGTCGGCGAACACGAACGTCCGGGCATCTGTCGTCGCGACGGGGATGCCGAGCGCGCGCGCGGCGCGACGGAAGAAGAGGATGCCGGGCACCGCCCCGTCGCTCGCCTGCAGCGCCGCGATCCCCAGCGACTCCCGCTGCCCCGTCGGCCCCGTCCAGACGGACACTTCCTCGCCCGCCACGAGACGCACCGAATCCCGGCCCTCGCCGAACAGAAGACTCACGATCTGGCCGGCGTCGCCCACGCGCACCGCCATCGTCCGCGTGGGCAGAAGGCGCCACGCCGCGCGGGCCACGGACACCGTGTCCTGCGTCAGGACGAGGGACCGCCAGGCGTCTCCGTCCGTGAGGCGCACGTCGTAATCAAGGCGCAGATCTTCGCCCTCGACCGTCTGGTCGAACGAGCCGATGAACGCGGTCCCGTCGTCGGCGGCGAAGAGCAGGTGCGTCAGGTAGCGCGCGTCGACCGCCGGAGTGAGAGGCTCGCTGCTGACTTCTCCACCGGGTTCCGCCGTTCCGTCGGGGGGAGGTCCCGCACAGGCGAAGAGGACGAGGAGGGCGCCCGCCGCCCCGGGGAGTCGGCGCCCGATCACGTCCCCCCCGGCGCATCCCGGGCGTCCCCCCCGGGAGCGGACTCCGGCAGTCTGGCTCGCGGTCCCAGCGCCCGGTCGAGCGACTTCAGCATGCGCCGGATCCGTCGCCGGTTCATGCCGAGATCGAAATCCCGCCGCCGCGCCCGGGAAAAGGCCTCGACGCGCGTGAGCCCGTTCGAATCCAGGGCAACCCAGATCGTCAGGTCATCCGCCCAACGCAGGAGCGGGATCACACATCTCACGGAGATGAGTCCGAGGTCTTCGTCGCGGTGGGCGAGCGTCCACCACCAGCGCCGCCCCGCGTACTTCAGCAGTTGGTCCCAGACCCGGGAGAAGGCGACCTCGTAGACGCGCGGCTCGGGCCCGCCCGGCGCGCGGGTGTCCGCCGAATTTTCTTGCAACCAGCGGGAGCGCCCGCCGGTCTGTCCGCCCTCGGGCGATGCCTCCGTCACCCCGGAAGTCCGTTTTCTCCGGTTGCCCGCGTCCGCCGCGGACGGATAGCTTGGCGGTCCGCGGGGCCCGGTTGGCCCGGGCTCCCGGCCCCCGCAGAAAGCAGGACCACTCTCCCGAAACTCTGACGGCTCAACATGCAGGCCATAATACCGTTGGCGGGAATGGGTACAAGGGTCCGTCCACACACCCACACCCGTCCCAAACCCTTACTCCGCGTGGCCAATCGGCCCGTGCTTTCCTACGTCGTAGAGCAGCTTCGAGCCGAGGGCGTCGACGATCTCATCTGCATCACCGGGCACCTCGCCGGCCAGATCCGGGCCTTCCTGGCGGAGGAGTTCCCCGGCCTCCCGGTCACCTACGTGGAACAGGCCGTCCAGCGGGGGACGGCGGACGCGATCGCACTGGCGGAACCCCACGTGACCGGGCCGGTCCTCATCGTGTTCGTGGACACGCTCTTCGATGCCGACTTCAGCGTCCTGCATCGCCACGCGTCGGCGTCCGGCATCATCTGGGCCAAAGAGGTCGAGGATTACCAGCGGTTCGGCGTCATCGTCACCGACGAGGCGGGTGCGATGAAGCGGATCGTCGAGAAGCCGTCGGAACCGGTATCGAAGCTCGCGAACATCGGCGTCTACTACGTGAAGGATCACGAACTGATGTTCGAGGGGATTCGGCATGTGATGGATCTGGACCCTCAACTCGGGGAGTATTTTCTCACGGACGCGTTTCAGTACATGATCGACCGTGGCGCCTGTCTCCATACGGCGGAAGTCGGCGGCTGGTTTGACTGTGGGAAGCCGGAAACGCTGATCGAGACGAATCGGGTGATGCTCGAGCGCGGACACGGAGGGGATCCCGACCTCCCGGATTCCGTCACCGTCGACGGGGCCATCGCGGTCGCCGCCGACGCCGTCGTCGAGACGTCCGCGCTCGGCCCCAACGTGAGCATTGCATCCGGCAGCCGGGTCCGGGGTTCGCGCCTCCGCCACACGATCGTTGGCGCGGACAGCGTCATCGAGGACTGCGATCTGATAGATTCCCTCGTCGGGGACCGCGTGACGCTTCGAGGCGTGCGCGGCAGAGTGAGCGTGGGAGACGACGGAGTCGTCGAAGGCGAGCGGACGTGAGCCAGGACGAACTGATATACGACTGGAACGCGCTTCCGGGGAGCCACGACTACGCGGCGACCCGGGTCGAACTGGACGACGAAACGCTGCGGGACGGACTCCAGAATCCGTCCGTCAAGGACCCGCCCATCGAACGGAAGATAGAACTCCTCCACCTGATGGTGGATCTGGGCATCCACGCCGCCAACATCGGCCTTCCCGGCGCCGGGCCCCGCGCCTACGAAGCGTGCCTTGCGCTGGCTCGCGAGATCGTCGGTGACCGGCTGCCGATCGAGGCCAACGCGGCCGCCCGCACGGTCCGGGCCGACATCGAACCCGTGGCGCGCATCCAGCAGGCGACGGGTCTGGACATCGAGGTCGCCACCTTCATCGGAAGCTCGCCGATCCGCCAGTACGCCGAGAACTGGGATGTGGATCAGATCCTGTCTACGTCGCGGGACGCCATCGAGTTCGCCATCGGCGAGGGGCTCGACGTCATGTATGTCACGGAGGACACGACACGGTCGCGGCCCAGGACGCTCGCCCGGCTCTTCTCGGCCGCGGTCGAGGCGGGGGCCCGCCGGATCTGTCTCGCCGACACCGTCGGTCACTCGACGCCACACGGGGTGCGGAGACTCGTACGTTTCGCGAAGGACATCGTGGCCGGCACGGGAGAATCCGTGAAGATCGACTGGCACGGTCACCGTGACCGCGGCTTCGGGCTGGCGAACGCGCTGGCGGCGATCGAGGAAGGGGTCGACCGCGTGCATGCCACCGCCCTCGGGATCGGCGAGCGGATCGGCAACGTCGAGATGGATCTGCTGCTCGTGAACCTCCACCTGCTCGGGACGCACGATCACCCGATCGACCGGTTGTCGGACTACTGCCGCCTCACGGCGGAGATGTGCGGAGTCGAGGTGCCCCACAACTACCCCGTCATCGGGGACGATGCCTTCCGGACGGGGACGGGCGTTCACGCGGCCGCGATCATCAAGGCGATGCAGAAGGGGGACGGCTGGCTAGAGGACCGCGTCTACAGCGGCGTCCCGGCCTCGATCGTGGGACGGAAACAGATCATCGAGATCTCTCCGGTGTCCGGGCTCAGCAACGTCCGCTTCTGGCTGAGCCAGCACGGATACGACGCGGGGGACGAAACCCTGTGCGAGGCGGTGTTCCGGCTCGCCAAGAAGTGCGATCGGACGCTCTCGCAGGCGGAAATCGAAGCCGAGATCGCGGGCGTCGAGGCGGCGCGGGCATGAGCCGCCGGCCAGCGTCGTGCGGCGCGCTCGCCCTTCTCGCCGCCGGGGCCTTGGCGGCGCAGCAGCCTCCGGCCTCCGGCCCGCCGGCCGTGCCCGCGGGCGTGCCGGTCGTCGTCCTCCCGGTGCAGTCGGCCGTCCTGGACCCCGAGGGGGTCTGGGCCGGGGGGACGGGGAGCGCGGAGCGCACGATCGACCTCCTCAACGCCGAGATCGAGTTCGCGTTCGGCGAGGAGGAAGGGGCCGCACATTGGGCTCTCGCGCCCGCCGTCGAGGCTCGCCTCGCCCGCAACCCGACGATCGGCGTCGACCCGGGGCGGCTCGCCTACCGGGGTCTGCTCGCGGCGCCGGACTCCCGGGCGCGGCTCTACGAACCGCTCCACACACAGCTCCGCCAGGTGGCCGCCCTCTTCGGAGCCCGCCTCGTCGTCCTGCCGCTCGCGGTGTCGTACCGGGAGCGTCGGGCCGTCCTGCAGCTCGCCGTCATCGACGTGCGGCGGAGCGCCGTCCTCTGGCAGGGCGCCGTCGCGGGGGCGGCCGCGGAGGCCGCGTCGCCGTTCGCCCTCACCACGCTCGCGCTGCGCGTGGCCGATCGGCTCGCACCCTCGTGACGATGAAGCCGCCGCACGACGTCGTGTTGATCCCGGGCGACGGTATCGGCCCGGAGATCGCCGAGGCCACGGTCGCGATCCTGGAGGCCGCCGGCGCGCCCATCCGCTGGCAGGAGCGCCTCGGGGGCGTCACCGCCATGGAGACCGTCGGAGAGCCGCTCCCCCAGGCGACCCTCGAAGCGATCGAGGCGACCGGCGTCGCGCTCAAGGGGCCGCTCACGACCCCCATCGGCTCCGGCTTCCGGTCCGTGAACGTCGCGCTCCGCAAGCACTTCGACCTCTATGCGAACGTCCGCCCGGCGGTCACCCTGCTCCCGGCCGCCCGCTATCCGGACGTGGACCTCGTCATCGTGCGCGAGAACACCGAGGGCCTCTACGCCGGGATCGAGCATTTCATCGGGATGGAGAACGATCCCCGCGCCGTCGCCGAGTCCGTCATGCTCATCACGCGCTACGGGTCGCGCCGCATCGTCCGCTTCGCGTTCGAGTACGCCCTCGCCCACAACCGGCGTCTCGTGACCCTCGTTCACAAGGCGAATATCCTGAAGTACACGCAGGGTCTCTTCCTCGAGGTCGGGCGCAACGTCGCGGCCGAGTACGAGGGAAGGGTGGAGTTCGACGACAAGATCGTGGATGCGACGGCGATGCAGCTGGCGCTGGATCCGCACCGCTTCGACGTGATCGTGACGGAGAACATGTTCGGCGACATCCTCTCGGATCAGGTCGCCGGACTCATTGGCGGGCTCGGCTTCGCGCCGGGCGCGAACCTCGGTGAGCGGGCCGCGATCTTCGAGGCGGTGCATGGATCGGCCCCGGACATCGCGGGGAAGGGGATCGCGAACCCCACTTCCCTCCTGCTTGCCGGCTGCCTGCTGCTCGACCACCTCGATGAACCCGAGGTGGCCGCGCGCATCCGCGCCGCCCTGCATCGGACCTTGCGGGAGCGCGTCGGCTATACGCCGGATCTCGGCGGATCCGCGGGCACGGCGGAGTTCGCCGGCGCGGTCATCGAACGACTGGATGCCGCGGGTGAATGACCGGCGCGGAACGACCGGCATGGAGCGCGAACGCATGGAAGAGCTTCATTTCAAGGGCGTGATGTGCGGCGCCTGCGGCCAGATGTTTCCCAAGGGGCAGTTGGACGGCGACGACTGGTGCGAAGCCTGCGGGCCGCGCATGCAGCAGCGCATGCGGCTCTGGCGCCACGTGGTCGCAGCGTGCATCACGCTGCCCTTCGGCGTCTGGGTCCTGATCTGGCTCCGCGCCTCCCCCGAACTCGGGTTCCTGCCCACGTACGCGTGGGGGCTGCCGCTCGTGGCCGCGTACTACCTCGGTTTCCGCATCGGCCGCGAGGTCGTGAAGGGCTACACGCGATGGCGGCTCGCCCGCTAGGCGCCCGGCCGCCAGGCCCGCGGTCCGGCAAGCGCGCCGGCATCCGGACCTTGCTGGGGCTTCCGGTCGCCGCGCTCGCCACCATGGTCGGGGTCGTCCTCGTCATCAACGCGCACGTGTACGGCTGGCCGGGCATCGTCGGGGGTCTCCTCCTCGCCGCCGCCGGCGTCGCGCTCGGCGTCCATTGTTTCCGCGCGGATTCGTCCGCCGTCCCTCGTCCCGCAGCCACCGGCTGCCCGGAATCCGGAGAGATTCGCGAATGACTTTCGAAGGTGTCGACTACTTCAATCTCGATGCGCTTCTCCACGAAGAGGAGATCGCCATTCGGGATCTGGTGCGCGAGTGGGTGGACCAGGAGGTCCTGCCCATCATCGGACACCACTACATCGAACGCACGTTCCCGCGGGAACTCATCCCCCAGATGGGCGAACTCGGCTTCTTCGGGGCGAACCTCCCCGAGGAGTACGGCTGTGCGGGTCTCAACAACGTGGCCTACGGCCTCATCATGCAGGAACTCGAGCGGGCGGACTCGGGCATCCGTTCCTTCGTCTCCGTACAGGGCGCCCTCGTCATGTACCCGATCTTCGCCTTCGGATCGGAGGAACAGAAGCGCGAGTGGCTGCCGCGGCTGGCGAGCGGCGAGTCCATCGGCTGCTTCGGCCTCACCGAGCCCGACTTCGGCTCCAACCCCGGCGGCATGATCACGAGGGCCGTCGAGGACGGGGACGAGTGGGTCCTCAACGGCGCGAAGATGTGGATCACGAACGGCTCGATGTCCGACGTAGCGGTGATCTGGGCCAAGACCGGAGAGCTGGACGACGTCGGCTCGATCCGCGGCTTCATCGTCGAGACCGCGCGCGACGGCTTTTCCGCCAGCGACCAGAAGGGGAAGCTCTCGCTCCTGGCCTCCGACACCTCCGAACTCGTCCTGCAGGACGTGCGGGTACCGCGCACGAACCTCCTCCCCGGCAGCGGGGGGCTCAAGAGCCCGCTGAAGTGCCTCACGCAGGCGCGCTACGGGATCTCCTGGGGGGCCGTCGGCGCCGCCATGGCCTGCTATCGCGAGTCGATCGAATACGCGAAGAACCGCGTGCAGTTCGACGGGACGCCGATCGCGCAGACGCAGATCCAGCAGGTCCGGATCGCGGACATGCTCACCGAGATCACGAAGGCGCAGCTTCTCTGCCTCCGGCTCGGCCGGATGAAGGACGAGGGCACGATGCGGCCGCAACACGTCTCCCTCGCGAAGCGAAACAACGTGGACATGGCCTGCGAGTGCGCGCGCGAGTCGCGGCGCCTGCTCGGCGCGAACGGGATCCTCGCCGAGTACGCCTCGATGCGTCACATGGCGAACCTGGAGTCGGTCTACACGTACGAGGGCACGCACGACATCCATTCCCTGATCCTGGGACACGACGTGACCGGGCTCCCGGCCTACAACTGACCGGCGGGACGGGCGGGGGCTGCGGGGCTCTGGCCCGTATCCGTCCGGGGCCGCACGTTTCCTCGCTCAAACGACCCGTTTCACGAGGCAGAGAGCCATGTCCAACGTTCGCCGCTTCTCCATCAGTCTCGCCTTCGTCCTTGCGGCCGCCGCGCCGCTGGCGGCCCAGCAACTCACGCCCGAGCAATATGAGGGCCTGCGGGCGCGCCACATCGGACCCGTCGGCAACCGCGTCTCCTCGGTGGCCGGGGTCCCGGGGGACCGCAACACGTACTTCGCCGGCGCCGCGACCGGAGGGATCTGGAAGACGGACGACGCCGGCCTGCACTGGCGGCCCGTGTTCGACGACCAGCCCGTGCACTCCATCGGCGCCCTCGCCGTCGCCCCGAGCGACCACGCGGTCGTGTGGGCGGGGACCGGCGAGACCTCGATCCGCTCGAACGTCTCGATCGGGAACGGCGTCTGGAAGTCGACGGACGGCGGCGAGACGTGGAGCCACATGGGGCTGGAGGGGACCGGCCGCGTCGGCCGCATCCTGATCCATCCCACGGACGCGGACGTCGTGTACGTGGCGGCGCTCGGCCACGCCTACGCGGAGTCCGACGAACGCGGCGTGTACCGGACCTCCGACGGCGGCGCCTCGTGGGAGAAGATCCTCTTCGTGGACCGCGGGACGGGCGCCTACGACATGGTCATGGACCCGGCGAACCCGCGGAAGATCTTCGCCACGATGTGGGACATCGATCTCAAGACGTGGAAGCGCGACAGCGGCGGGCCGGGGAGCGGTCTCCACCTCACGATGGATGGTGGGGACACATGGACCGAACTCGAGGGGAACGGGCTTCCCACGGGCACGCTCGGCAAGATCGCCGTCTGCATGTCCCACTCGGACTCGGATCGGGTGTATGCCCTCATCGAGACGAGCGACGGCGTGCCGATGGAGGGCTATGAGACCGACACCGGCGAGCTGTGGAGCAGCGATGACGGCGGCCGCACGTGGCGCCTCGTGAACTACAGCCACGACCTCGCGACCCGGCAGGCCTACTACACCCGCTGCGGCGTCGCCTCCGACGACCGCGACGAA
>VXMQ01000098.1 GCA_009841015.1 Candidatus Palauibacter denitrificans
CCTATAAAGCCGAATTACTCCGGCCCCCCTCCCTCGCGCCCCACCACTCGATGCTCCCCGGAGGCCATGTCGACGATGTAGATCTCGGTGCGGTCCAACACAACGAGACCGCCGTCCGGCGTGAAGAAGCCGCCGCGGACGTCCAGCAGCCGCTCGGAAAGATCCCTGTGCTCCGACGAATCGAAGACCGGGTCGGTCGAGGGACGACGCGGGGCGCGCTGCCGCGTTGGGGCGGCTATCCGGTCGAGGAACGGTCCCACGTCCAGAAGCACGATGTCGTCGCGCTTCCGGAGTTCGCGGAGGAACGGCCCCTTGTGGCCCGCTCCGTAGGTGAGGAGGAAGCGGACTCCTTCCCCCCGGTGACGGTCCAGCCCGTCCTCGATGTACGCCAAGTGCGAGGCGTTGATCGCATCCCACCCCCCGGGACCCAGTTCCGCGTCGAACAGGCGGGCATACGTCCGCATGCGGATGTCGTAGGCTTCGTCGTAGGCGTCGGTGTGGATCCAGCGCGGGTCGTCCGCCGCGCCCGCGGCGAGCGCTTCGGATGACGCCTCCGCGGCCGCCCGGTATTCGGCCCATCCTTCGGCCCGGTCGGGGTCCCGCGAGTAGGCGTCGAGATACGCGGCCCGGAAGTCCGACATCGGTTCGGTCCAGCCCGCCGTGGGGATGACGTCGAACTCCAGTTCGCGGGAGAGGGGGAAGAGTCCGTCCATGTACTCGGGGAAGCGGCGGACCCGCGGCTCCTCCACCATCCCCGTGGCTTCGAACTCGGCCCATGCCCGGTCCCAGCGGTTGGGCGGGATCTCCGTCAGCCAGTAGTCCGGATCGATCTCACGCACCAGGTCTCTCACGACTTCCAGACTGAACATCTCGCTGGTCTCGTGACCCGAGTGGATCACCCCGAGCACGACGACCTCGTTCAGCGTCGCCGCGCCCCCGGAGGGAGCAGGCGACGCCGGCGCGGCCGGCACCAGTTCAACGAGCGTCCCCGAGATCTCGTTCGCCACGAACACGCGCTCGCCGTCCGGGTGCACGCGGAGGACGATGGGTTGCTCGCCGACCTCCAGCCGCTGCACGACGGCCCGGGATTCGAGGTCGACGACGGAGACGGTGCTCCCGCCCGCGTTGTTGACCAGCGCGTACCGACCGTCTCCCGGCACCACGGCCGAGAACGGCCGGGGGCCGATGCCCTCCGAGACGCGGCCCGTGACCGCGAAGGACGCGGTGTTGATGAAGGCGACCTCGTCGGATCCGCCACAGGCGACAATGTACGTGACCTGGTCGGGCGTGAGCGCGCCCCCCGGCGGGCCGGGACACACCTCGACCGTGGCGTCCAGCTCACCGTTCAGGAGGTCGATGACGCTGACCGATCCCGCGTCGAGGTTGGGGACGAAGGCGTGGGATCCGTCCCACATCACATCCGCGGGATATGGGCGATCGCCGGTGGCATGGAACCCCCGCGGCGCGCCCTCGCGGGTGTCCACCGTCCACAGCCGGTCGGAGAACTCGGTCGTGATCCAGGTCTCTCCGCGCACCGTCCCGGGCGTGAACAGCGACGGACCCGCCCCGACGCCCCACACGGCGCCAGTGACGATCCGGCCCTCGTCGTCGAGCCGTATGAGCGTCGAGTCCCGGAACTGGCTCACGAGCCAGCCGCCTTCGACGCGGATGAGGTCGAGCGGCGTGTCCCCGGCCTCCCAGCGCGCCACGACGGCGGACTCGGAGAGGTCCACGACCGCGATCCGGCCCTCGCCGCTCAGGGCCACCCAGGCGGTGTCCCCATCCGGACTGAACCGGATGCCGTGCGGACCCGCGCCCACGTCGATCGTCGCGCCGACCCGGAAAGGCCCGTCGGTGTCGACCGACCCACGCGGCGATTCGCCGCAGGCCGCCGCGAGCGCCGCCGCGACGACTGCGCCCACGAGGGCTTGGTGCGAGCGTTCGAGTTGTCTCATCTTTGACTCCCTGGCCGGTCCGAATCACGGCGGCGCAAGCTCGTCCGCGCTCGGACACGACGCAACGAGGGATCGGGCCGTGCGGAATCTCCCGAGACCCGGAGGACGGACGAACGTCATGTACGCCTGGAGAGGGCCCGGCCGTAGGCCTCACGCGACGCTGGCAACGATGCTGGCAGTGCTGATGACGCTCGGGTGCGGCGACGCCACGGGTCCCGAACCGCCCGCGGCGGGCGAGATCGTCTTCACCTCGATCCGCGAGAGATTCATGCGCATCTGGGTGGCGAACGCGGACGGGACGGGACAGCGGCCCCTCACGCCGGAAGGGGAGACGAGCCTCGAGCCCAGCTGGGCGCCGGACGGCTCGCGGATCGTGTTCACGAGCTGGCTCGACGGGAACCCCGACATTTTCCTCATGGACGCGGACGGCTCGGACTGGAGGCCGGTGACGCGGGACACGGCGTACGACCGGTCCGGGCGCCTGTCCCCGGACGGGAGGCGCGTGGTCTTCGTCTCCGAGCGCACGGGGGACCCGGACATCTGGGTGATCGACGTGGATGGATCGAATCCGGTCAACCTCACGCGGAGCCCATCGTCCTTCGACGTGGATCCGGGATGGTCGCCCGATGGCGCCCGGATCGTCTTTGCCTCGGACCGCGACGGGAACCGGCGGTTCTCGCTGTGGACGATGCGGGCCGATGGGACGGGGCTCACGCGACTTCCCGCCGAGGGCGGCGCGCGTTCCCCGTCCTGGTCGCCGGATGGATCGCGGATCGTGTTCACGTCCTACCGGGACATCGGCGACGCGGAGATCTACGTGATGCGGGCGGATGGGAGCGGCCAGACCAACCTCTCAGGCCGGGCCGGAGTGGATGAACTGCCGCGCTGGTCGCCGGACGGCGAGTTCATCCTCTTCTCGACGAAGCGCGACGGGAACTCCGAGATCTACGCGATGCGCGCGGACGGATCGGGGCCGGTGAACCTCTCGCGCCACCCGCGCTGGGATGCCATGGCCGCATGGAGGCCGTAGTGTGCGTGCGGCGCCCGGGGTCGGGCCCACCGTCAACTTTTGCGGGGATCAGCCGAATGATGTGCATGCGCGACGTTGCCACGACTCTCGTCCTCGCCGTTCTCCCCGTGACCGCCGCCGCCTGCGGCACGGCGGACGCGGAGAGCCTGAGGAACTCGTCAAGTCAGGAGGCCGCGATGAATGCTCCGGGTTCCATGGCGGGGCGATCCACCGTCTACGCGCCGAACGGAATGGTCGCGACGAGTCAGCCCATGGCGTCGAGCGTCGCGCTCGGCGTGCTGCGCGACGGCGGCAACGCCTTCGACGCGGCGATCGCGGCCTCGTCCGTGCTCTCGCTCGTCGAGCCGCATATGACGGGACTGGGCGGCGACCTGTTCGCGCTCTTCTGGTCCGCGGAGGAGGGGCGGCTCGTCGGCCTGGACGCGACGGGCCGCGCGGGGACCCACATGACGCCGGAACGGATCCGGGCGGACGGCTACGACCGCGTGCCGGGCTCGGGGCCGGGGGCGGTGACCGTGCCGGGGGCGATCGCGGGCTGGGGCGCCCTCAACGAGAAGTACGGGAGCCGACCGCTCGCCGAAATCGTGGCGCCGGCCATCGCGCTGGCCGAGGAGGGCTTCCCCGTCACGCCGATCATCGCGGGGCAGTGGCAGGGGCAGTTGAGCAAGCTGCAGGCGGATCCGGGGGCGGCGGCGACCTACCTCATCGACGGCGAGCGGGCACCCGAAGCGGGCGAGTGGTTCCGGAACCCCGACTTCGCGCGCTCGCTGCGCACGATCGGGGCGGAAGGCCCGGCCGCCATGTACGGCGGGGAGCTGGGCACGCGCGTAGCGGAGGGACTGGCGGAACTCGGCGGCTACCTCACGCCGGAGGACATGGCCGCGATGGAGGTGCGCTGGGTCGAGCCGCTGTCGATGGACTACAAGGGCTGGACGGTCTGGGAACTGCCCCCGGCCGGCCAGGGAGTCGCCGCCCTGCAGATGCTGGGGATGCTCGAGCCGTTCGACCTGGCGAGCATGGGGCACAACTCGCCCGCGTACCTCCACCACCTGATCGAGGCGAAGAAGGTGGCCTTCGCGGACCTGGCCCGGCACGTCGGGGATGCCGATCACATGGAGATCGACCCGAAGGAGTTGCTGGATCCCGACTACCTCGCGGCGCGGCGGGCGCTCATCAACCCGGCCGTGGCCGCCGAGCGGGTCGAGCCCGGCGAGTTCGCAACCGCCACGGAGACGATCTACCTCTCGGTCGCCGACCGATACGGGAACATGGTCTCGTTCATCCACTCGATCTACGGCTCGTTCGGTTCGGGCGTCGTCGTGCCGGGGACGGGCTTCGTGCTGCAGAACCGGGGCGCCGGCTTCACGCTCGAGGACGGACACCCGAACCAGGTCGCGCCCGGCAAGCGGCCGTTCCACACCCTCATCCCGGGGTTCGTGACCCGGGACGGGGAGCCGCTGATGGCGTTCGGCGTGATGGGCGGGTCGATGCAGCCGCAGGGACACACTCAGGTCGTCCTCAACATGATCGAGTTCGGGATGGACCCGCAGCAGGCAATCGACGCGGCGCGGTTCCGCCACATGGGTGGCCTGCGCGTCGCGGTCGAGAGGCTGACCGACGGACTCGAAGACGGCATGGGCGCGTTCGGCCACGAACTCGTGGACTGGGAGAGCGCTTCGTTCGGCGGGGGTCAGCTCGTCATGAAGCTGGACCGCGGCTGGGCCGGCGCGTCAGACCCCCGCAAGGACGGCCTCGCCATCGGCCACTGACGACCGACGGCGAGGCCCC
>VXMQ01000124.1 GCA_009841015.1 Candidatus Palauibacter denitrificans
AGCGCAGCGCCTCGACGGAGCCGCGCGCGCGTGCTCCCGGCAGCGCGTCCTCGACGGCCCGGCCCGTGACCCGCAACTCGACCGGCGCCGCCGAAGCGATCTCGTACCGGTCCTCCGCTGCGTCGTAGTACCCCATGTCGACGCCCGGTATCGTCAGCACGCCGGGCGCCCGCGGGATGAGGACGTACTCCCAGGTCCGCGTCCCGGAGACGCCCGAGTCGGCGGTCCGCAGACGATCCGACACCTCGGGAGGAAAGGCCTCCACGGTCGGCGGGAAGGCGATTTCCGGCGGCGCCAGCGCCTTCAGGTTGCCGGAGCCCGACACCTCCACCCGCAGCGTGGCCGCCTCGTTCGCGGCCAGGCTGTCCCGGTCGACGGAACTCGCGACCGCCAGATCCCCCACGAGACCCGTGAAGTCCGCGGGCCGGCCCTCGGCGGGGAGGGGGAGCACTTCGATCTCGACCGGACGGGAAGCGGCGCCCGCCGCCACGACGTCTCCGAACAGGGAACTCCGGTTGAAGAACCCCCCGAACACATCGTCGAACGGATCGCGTGACCGCCGCTGCACGCGGACCTGCGCCTCGATCGCGAGCGGTTCGAGCGTCTTTGTGCCCGGCCCCGTCGGGTACAGGGCCACCTTCCGAATCACCGCGGTGGCGTACGCGACCTCGTCGCGCACGATCTGCTCGACCTCCGGCTGCTGCGGGAGTTCGAACTCCTCGACCCAGAAGCCCGCCGTGCCGGGGAGCCGCGTGACCCCGTAGGAACTCACGTTGACGCGCGTGAAGAGCCGGTATTCGACGATGACCGGCTCGTTCTCCCGCACGCGGCGCTTGTCCGGCTCGGCCACGATGAAGAGGTCGTCCGGGCCGATGGTTCCCGGATCGGAGGGCTGCCCCGCGGGCGCGCCCCCCGCGCCAGGTGTCGGCGGGGGAGCCGACGACACGCGCAGGCTCAATGGCTCCGTCGCAAGCGTCTCGCCCCCCGCCTCGACCGTCACCGGCCCGATCTCGAACGTCCCCTCCATCGTCGCCTGGAAACGGTACTGCACCGTGAGCGAGACGGTCGTCTGGCCGTTCACGATCCGGACCGAACTCTGGGTCCCGCTGCTGAGGAAGGCGGCGAAGCCGCCCATGTCCGGAAGGGCCGGGTCCTGGTCGAAGCGCTGGACGCCCTCCAGGACGACGTTGAGGGTGAAGGTCTGCCCGACCCCGACCTCCCCGCGGTCGAGGTGCGCGGAGGCCGTGACACCCTGCCCGGAGAGTGACCCCGGACCCAGAAGGCAGGCCATGAGCGAGCCGAGCGCGACGCCCGTGGCCGGACGCCCGTGGCGGGCCGGGAGTCCACCGCGTCGCATCACCAGTCCCTGCGCGGCCTCGTGCCGCGCGTCGGCGTGCGCGGCTGGCGGTTCACTTCATCCTGGTCCTCCTGGATCGCGCTCAGGAGCCGCTCGGCCTCCTCTCTCGTCATCTCGCCCGGCGGAGGCGTGGGGTCGGGATTCGGCTGGTTCTGCGGATCCTGGTTCTGCTCCGGGTCCTGTTCGGGATCCGGGTTCTGCTCGCCGCCCTCCGGTGGCGGCTCGCCCTCGTCTTCGTTTTCTTCGTCGTCCCCCTCGTCGTTCTCTCCGTCGCCCTGCTGCTGCTCTTGCTGCTGCTGTTGCTCCTGCTCCTGCATCTGTTCGAGGACGCGCTCGAGGTTGTGCTTGGCGTCGGCGTCGGCGGGGTCGGCCCGCAGCGCCTGCTTGAAGGCCTCCAGGCTCTCGGGCAGCGCTCCCTGCCGGTAGAGCGTGTTCCCGAGGTTGTACCATGCGGCGGCCGCCAGCTCCGGGTCCCCGCTCTCAACGGCGGCGCGGAAGGACTCGAGCGCGGGCTCGTAGTTCTCGCCCTGGTAGAGCGCGTTCCCATCGTTGAAACGGATGATGGGGGAGTCGGGGGCCTCGAGGAGCGCCTCCAGGTACTTCTCGTGCGCCTCGGCGAAACGTCCCTCCTCGTAGAGACGGTTCCCCTCGCGCGTCTCCGCGCGGCCCGCCTGCGCGCGGATGTCAGCCGGAGCCGCGGCCGCAGCCGCAAGCATCGCGGTGACCGCGGGCAGCCACAGCCGCCCCATGCCGCCGCACATCGTACTCACGAAAACCTCCCTCTCCAGACCCTCACCGACTTCTTCCGGTCCGTCCACAGGCCTTCCAGGAACAATAGGAGAATCGCAGCCCCGAGGAATATCTGGAACTGCTCCTCGTACTGGGTGACCTCGCGCGCGTCGACCTCCCGTCCGCCCAGCTCCGACACTTCCTCGATGAGTGCCGTCAACTCGCTCGCTTCGGGGGTGCTGCGGTAGAGTTGTCCCCCCGTTCGCATCGCGATCTCCCTCAACGTCGTCTCGTCGAGCCGCGTCGTGACGACGGCCCCCGCTTCGTCGCGCTTGAACCCGGCCGGCCGGCCCGCCGCGTCGTACTCGGGAATGGGGACGCCGTCCGTCGAACCCACCCCGACCGTGTGGATCGTGACCCCGGCCTCGAGCGCGCGGTCCACGGCCGGCTCGATGCCCCCCTCGTGGTCCTCGCCGTCGGTGACGACGATGATGATGCGTTCCTCCACCGGCGCGTCGGAGAAGGCGTCGAGCGCGAGTTCGAGCGCGGCCCCGAGGTCCGTCCCCTGCACGGGCACGAGGTCCGTGTCCATCGCGTTGAGAAAGAGGCGCGCGGCCCCGTAGTCCGAGGTCAGTGGACTCTGGACGAAGGCCTGGCCGGCGAAGGCGATGAGGCCGATGCGGTCGCCGTCCAGGCGCTCGATGAGGCGCTGGATTTCGAGCTTCGAGCGCTGCAGGCGGTTGGGCGCGAGATCCTCCGCCAGCATCGAGGTGGAGAGGTCCAGGGCGACGACGATGTCCATCCCCTCGCGGCGGACGGTCTCCACGCGCGAGCCGAACTGCGGACGGGCGACGGCGACGATGGAGAGTCCGAGCACGGCGAGGAGTCCGACGGCCTTCCAGGCCCGGGCCCGCCGGTTCACGCTCCGGCTCAACTGGCGCACGAGCGCGAGATCGCCGAACCGCGCCAGCGCCCGGCGCCGGTGCGCCGCGCCGCGCCACATCAACCCGGCGGCCAGCGGGATGAGCGCGAGACCGAAGAGCGCCGTGACGAACCCGAAGCGGAACACGATCCCCCTCCCCGCGCTACGGCAGCCTTCTCAGGACCGTCTGCGCGAGCCCGATCTCGAGCAGCAGCAGTCCGAGTCCCGCCGCGAGCGGGAAGTGGAAGAGTTCGCCGTACCGCGTGAAGCTCTGCACATCGATCTCGGTCGTCTCGAGAGCATCGATCTCCTCGTAGATGCGTTCGAGACTCTCGCGGTCCGTGGCCCGGAAGTAGCGGCCTCCGGTGACTTCGGCGACCTCCGTGAGGGTCGGTTCGTCGACATCCACCGGAATCGAGACGAGGCGCCGCCCGAACACCGGATCGTCGACGGGAACCGGGGCCGTCCCCCGCGAACCGGCCCCGATCGTGTACACCCTGACCCCCAGCGCCCGCGCCATTTGAGCGGCGGTCGCCGGATCGATCTCGCCGCGGTTGTTCCGGCCATCGGTGAGGAGCACGATGATCCGCGATTCGGCCTGGCTGGACTCCAGCCGCTTAAGCGCCGTCGCGAGCCCGAGACCGATCGCGGTCCCATCCTCGACCATCCCCACCTCCAGTTCGGCCATGACCGCGGAGACGGCCGGGTGATCGATCGTGAGCGGGGCCTGGGTGAATGCCTGGCCGGCGAACACGACGAGTCCGATGCGGTCGTTGCGGCGGCGCTCGACGAAGTCCGCCGCGACCTCCCTGGCCGCCTCCAGCCGGTTGGGCGCGAGGTCCTGCGCGAGCATGGAACTGGAGATGTCGAGGGCCATGACGATGTCGATGCCCTCGGTCGACACGTCCTCGCTCGTCGAGGCGGACTGAGGACGGGCGAAGGCGACGATGAGCGCGCTGAGGGCGAGAAGTCGCAGCGCCAGCGGCACGTGGCGCAGGCGGCCGGTGCGCTCGGCCCCCGCGTGGCGAAGGAGCGCCAGATCCGGGTAGCGCAGGGCACCGGCCCTGCGACCTCCCTTCGCCAGGTGCCGGTACGCGAGCGCCGGGACGAGGAGTGGCAGGAGCAGGAGAAACGCGGGATCCGCGAACCGGTGGATCATGGCACGGCCGCCTCGGACCGCTCGTCCGCCGCCGCTTCGGCTTCGCCAGCCATCGCTTCGGACTCCACGACGGCCGGCGGGGGCACGAACCTGGTCCGCTCCACCAGGGTGCGGGCGTCGGCGAGAATGCTCCGGCACGCCGCGTCATCCGGCCGCCATTTCGCGAACTTCACGAGGTCGCAGGCGTCCAGAAAGCGCTCGAAGGCCGTCCGAATGCCGGGGTCCACGCCGGCATGTCCCAGGCTCGAAATCACGTCCGGCGTGACCATCTCCAGCGCCCAGATCCGGTAGCGTCCCTCGAGGTACGCGCGGATGATCCGGGACACCTCGATGTGGTACGGCTTGATCTCGCCGCGCTCCAGCAGAGGGGACGCCTCGAGCCGGTCCAGTGCCTCGAGCGCGATCTCGTGCGCCGGCCGGGCCGGAACCGGCGGCCGGGAGTCAGCCCTGCCGGGGCGGCCCCGCCGCCGGCATCCCCACCAGTACCCGAGGCCCGCGAGAGCCACGGCGAGCAGCAACCACGGCCACAGGAGCAGCCAGTTGCGCGCGATCGCGCGCGGGCCCTTCACGTCGCGGATGTCCCCGCTCTCGTCGAGCCCGACCGTGGTCACGCCGATGACCACCGGGTCGGTGGAGACGGTGGCCGTCCCGTCGCCCCCGTCTGTGAGTTCGAGGGTAAAGGACGGAATCTCGAGTTCCCCGAGTTCGAAGGCGGTCACGTGAAGCACCGCCGACGTCCGGGCGCCGTCCGCCGAGGCTTCGGACGGGCCCACTTCGAGCGCCAGCGCCTCGAAGGGGTCCAGCGAGAGGGAATCGGGCCAGCGCACCGCGAAGTCCGCCGGGTGCTCGACGGCGAGCCGCAGCGCGAGCGGATCGCCCACGTGGATCTCCGTCGTGTCGGGTTCGATCGTGACGCGCGGCGTCTGTCCCCGGAGGTCTCCCCCCGCGCCGACAGCCCCGCCCGCCAGCAGGAGGCCCACGATCGCGGCCCGCCGGTTCCCCCACCCCACGCCGCGACTCATATGCGCCGTCCCCGTTCCTCGAAGAATCGCATCAGCGGCCGCAGGTAGGGGCGCCCCGGACTGAGGTCCACGACATCGACCTTGCTGCGCCGGAAGGCGCGGTCCTGTCCCGCTCGCGCCTCCTCCCCGCGGCTCGCGAAGGCCGCTCGGAAGTCCCGGTTCGAGGTGTCGACGACGAGCCGTTCTCCCGTCTCCGCGTCCTCGAGTTCGACGAGTCCGATCGGCGGCAGTTCCGATTCCCGTCGGTCCCTCACGCGGAGGGCGACGACATCGTGCCGCCGGCCCGCGACGCCGAGCGCCTTCTCGAAGGGTTTCGAGACGAAGTCCGAGACGACGAAGACCACGGCCCGCCGCCGGATGATGCGCGACAGGTACTCGAGCGCGGCGCCGAGATCGGTCGCGCGGCCCGCGGGCTCGTGATAGAGCATCTCGCGCAGCACGCGCAGGACGTGCCGTCGGCCCTTCCGGGGCGGGACGAACTTTTCGACACGGTCGCTGAAGATGATGAGCCCGACCTTGTCGTTGTTCTTGATCGCGCTGAAGGCGAGGAGGGAGCACACTTCGACGGCGAGGTCTCCCTTCATGCGCTCGCGGGTGCCGAAATCTCCGGACGCGCTCACGTCAACGAGCAGCATCACCGTGAGTTCGCGCTCCTCCTCGAAGATCTTGACGTGGGGCGTCCCGGTGCGGGCGGTGACGTTCCAGTCGATCGTGCGGATGTCATCGCCGTAGTCGTACTCGCGGACCTCGGCGAAGTTGATGCCGCGTCCCTTGAACACGGAGTGGTACTCGCCCGAGAACACCTGGTCCACGAGCCCCCGCGTCGTGATCTCGATGCGGCGGACCTTCCGGAGGATCTCCCGCGGAATCATCCCTCGATCCCCTCCAATCCCCCGAATCCCTAGGGGACCTCGACGCTGTCGAGGATCCGGTTCACCACGTCTTCACTCGTGACTTCCTCGGCCTCGGCCTCGTAGGTGACGAGCACGCGGTGCCGCAGGACATCGAGGGCGACGGAGCGCACGTCCTCCGGCGTCACGTAGCCCCGGTGCCGCAGGAAGGCGTGGGCCCGCGCCGTGCGCGCCAGGCAGATGCTGGCCCTGGGCGACGCGCCGTAGGCGATGAGGTCGGCGAGGTCGGCGAGTCCGTGGTCGGCCGGCGCCCGCGAGGCGAAAACCAGTTCCACGATGTACCGCTCGACCTGCCGGTCCATGTAGATGAGGTCGACGGCGCCGCGCGCCCGGAGGATCTCGTCCGGCGTGACGACCGTCTGCGGCTCGGGCGCGGACCCGACGCCCATGCGCCGCATGATCTCCAGCTCTTCCTCCTTGTCGGGATACCCGATGGAGAGCTTGAGCATGAAGCGGTCCACCTGCGCCTCGGGGAGCGGGTATGTCCCCTCCTGCTCGATCGGGTTCTGCGTCGCGAGCACGAGGAACGGGTCGTCGAGAGGGAAGGTCTCGTCCCCGATCGTGACCGTCCGTTCCTGCATCGCCTCGAGAAGCGCCGACTGGACCTTGGCGGGGGACCGGTTGATCTCGTCGGCGAGGATGATGTTGGAGAAGATCGGACCCCGCCGGGTCTGGAACTCGCTCCGCTTGGGGTCGAAGATCAGCGTTCCGATGAGGTCGGCCGGGAGGAGGTCCGGCGTGAACTGGATCCTCTGGAAGCCGGTGTCGATCGCCTGCGCGAGCGTCCGCACCGTGAGGGTTTTCGCCAGTCCCGGCACCCCTTCCATGAGCACGTGACCGTCGGCGAGCAGGCCGATGAGGAGTCGCTCGACCATGGTTCGCTGTCCCACGATGACGCGCCCCACCTCGTCGACCAGCCGCTCCACGAAGGCGCTCTGCTCGCGGATCTTCTCCTGTATCGCTTCGATGTCGTGACTCACCTCGGTGCGTTCCTCTCCTCTCGAATCGTCCGTCGAATGATCTGGCGCGAAGACCGGGCTGCCGTGGTCGAACCGCCTCGAATGCCCGGTGCCGACAGGGATCGGCGTTTGAAAGACATCTTATCGAATTTCGGCGTTGCCCGAACGGTTTTTCGCGCTCCCCCGGCGTTGACGGGGGCCGCGGCGGCGGGCACCGTGAACCGGACACCCGGTCGCGGAGTGCCAACCGGGAGCGCCAACCGGGAGCGCCGAATGTACGACACGCCGGAGCCGGGATCGGAATCGAAGGCCGTCCACCGTCGCGACCTCCTCCGCTGGCTCGCCGCCAGCCCTCTCCTTACCGCCTTCGCCGGCTGCGATCTGGGCCTCGTCGGGCGCGCGATGGCGCAGGAGGCGCCCGCGCGGTCGCTCGACGACCTCGTCGGGTCGGCACAGGAGGCCCTCGATGTCTTCGACCTGGAGCAGGTGGCCGCGCAGACGGTCCCGACGGCGCACTGGGGGTACATCAAAACGGGCGTTGACGGAGAGGGGACGCAGGCGAACAACCGGGCCTCGCTCGAGCGGATCTACCTCCGCGCGCGCCGGCTGGTCGATGTCTCGAACCTCGACATGCGCGTCTCGATCTTCGGGCGGGAGTGGCCGACGCCGCTCATGATCGCGCCGGCGGGGAGCCAGGTCGGCTTCCACCGCGATGGCGAACTCGCTACCGCGCGGGCGGCCGCCGCCCGCAACCACCTGCAGACGCTCTCGTCGGTGAGTTCAACGGGGGTCGAAGCGGTGAACGAGGCGCGGGGCGAGCCGGTCTGGTACCAGCTCTACGCGCCCCGCCACTGGAACGCGACCGTCGCGCTCGTGAGCCGCGTTCGCGAGGCCGGTTGTCCCGTCATCGTGCTCACGGTCGATCTCCTTGGCGGGAGCAACCGCCTCACGCTGGAGCGCTACCGGCGGATCGACGACCGCAACTGCGAGAGCTGTCACCGCAGCGGCGGCCGTGCGGACCCCGTCAAGCCGATGTACGAGGGGCTGCCCCAGGGCCCGCCGGACAGCGGCGGCCCCACCATGACGTGGGACTACGTGCACCGCCTGCGCGACATCACGGATCAGCGGATCGTCGTGAAGGGGCTCGTGACCCGCGAGGATGCGGAACTCGCGCTGGAACACGGCGTGGACGGGATCTGGGTCTCGAACCACGGCGGCCGCGCGGAGGGAAGCGGCCGCGCGACGATCGACGCGCTTCCGGAGGTCGTGGAGGTGGCGGGCGGCGAGGTGCCGATCATCGTCGACGGAGGTTTCCGCCGCGGCACGGACATCTTCAAGGGCATCGCGCGTGGCGCCACGGCGGTGGCGATCGGGCGCCCCTACCTGTGGGGACTCGGCGCCTTCGGTCAGGCGGGCGTCGAGCGGGTGCTCGAAATCCTGATCGAGGAACTGCGGATCACGATGGGCGCCGTCGGGACCCCGTCACTCGCCGACATCGGCCCCCACTCCATAGGCGTCGACTGACGAAGCGGGGCTTTTCGGCGGGTTGTTAGCGCGTGCTTCGCCGCCGCATTTCCGTCGTGTAGTACTCCCAGAGCAGCCGCGCCGCCACGCTCCGCCAGGGTCGCCAGCGGCGGGCGATGTCGCGGAGCGCCTTCTCATCCGGTCGCTGCTCGAGGCCGAGCGCATGTCCCGCCGCGTTTCGCAGGGCAAGGTCGCCCGCCGGGAAGATGTCGCTGTGTCCGGCGCAGAAGAGGAGATAGACCTCGGCCGTCCACACGCCGATCCCCTTGAGGGCCGTCATGGCCGCGATGGCCGCCTCGGCCGGCATGAGGCACAACGCCCGCGGATCGAGACGGCCGCTCTGGACCGCCTCGGCGGCGCCCTTGAGCGTCGCTTCCTTGGACCGGGACAGCCCGATCCGGCGGCACTGCGCATCGGAGAGACCGGCCACCTGAGCAGGCTCGCAGCCCTCCGCCTCCTGAACGAGCCGCTCCCAGATCGCGGCGGCCGCCGCCTTCGAGACCATCTGCGCAACGATGGTCCGGGCGAGGCCCTCGAAGCCCGGAGCCCTTCGCCGCAGCGGCACGGGCCCGGCCTTTTCGACGACCTCGGCGAGCCGCCCGTCGATCCGCACCAGCGCCTCCAGGCCCGCGGCGATATCGTCCGGTGTTTCTATCGTTTTCCCCTGCATTCTCCCCCCCATTCTCCCCCTCCGCGCGTTCCCGCGGGAACGTCTCGGCGCGCTCTTTGACGGGTTCTCTGGCCGATCCGTGTGCCTGACGTCAGTCTTATTGCGTGAAACGTCGAACGCTGATCAAGACCGTGGGCGCCGCGGCGCTGGGCTCGAGCCTCGGCGCGTGCTCTCCCGCGTGGCGCCGTCTTCCGGCGGGCCCCGCCGCCTGGAGCCTCCCCCTTCTCCGCGTCGCGCCGGACCGCGTCATCCGGACCACCGTGGGTCTCAGGCCCTTCAGGCCGGCCGGTTTCCGCGTCGCCGCCGAGCGGCTGGACGAGAAGACCGTCATCCACAACTACGGCCACGGCGGCGCGGGGATCTCCCTCTCCTGGGGGACGGGACGGCTCGTGTCCGAACTGGCCGAACCTCACCCTTCGAGGCAAGCCGCCGTCATCGGAGCGGGCGCCGTCGGCCTCGCCACCGCACGGCAGCTTCAGCGCCGCGGGTTCGATGCGACGATCTACGCGCGTGCCCTCCCGCCCGACACGACCTCGAACATGGCCTATGCCGGGTTCTCGCCGCTCTCCAACCTCGTGTCGGCGCCGGAACGGACTCCGGCCTTCGACGCCCAGTTCGACCGGGCCGTCCGAACCTCCTACGAGCAGATGCAGCGGCTCGCGGGCGCCGGACGCGGCGTGTCGTGGGTAACGACGTACACCTGGACAAACCGCCTCTCGGGGCGGCGGGTGGAAGATCCCGGACTCGACGAGACCGAGAGCGGCCTCGACCCGGGCCTCGACGTGGGCCCCACCGTGCTGCAGCCGGGAGAACATCCCTTCCCCGGCACCTATGCCCTCTGCCGGCCGACCCTCCGCATTGAGCCGTCGATCTTTCTCGGCCGGCTGATGGAGGAGTTCCTCCTGTTCGGCGGACGCGTGCGGATCCGGGATTTCGCGACACCGCGCGACCTCATGTCGCTCGACGAGCCGCTCATCGCCAACTGTACGGGTCTCGGCTCGCGGGCCCTGTTCGGCGACGAGACGATGACCCCCATCAAGGGCCAGCTCACCTTCCTCGCTCCGCAGTCCGGGATCGACTACAGCCTCGAAGGCAGCGCGCCGGGCGGCGGCCGCCTCGGGATCCTCCCGCGTTCGGACGGGATCGCGCTCGGACACGTGATGGAGCGCGGCGACTGGAGCCTGGAACCGATCGAGGAGGCGATCGCGACCCGGCTCGACCGCGCGGGCCGACTCATGGCGGCGATGGCGGACCACCCCTCGGGGCTCGGCAGGGTCGCCGCCGCCCCGCAGTCACCCGCGATGCGCGCCGCGCTCGAACGCGACCCCGTCCCGGCGACCCCGCCCCCGGTCGAGAGCTTTTTCGACATCCAGTCCTAACTGCCCGTAGAAAACCCCGCCTCAGTCGCCGAACCGGTCCGACAGCCGTTCGCGGAGCCTGCGCCCGATGGCCTCGAGCACGGCGGCGTCTTCATCCGCGACACCCCGGACCGAGAGCGTGACGCCGGGGGCGATCTCGATCCGTGCCCATCTTTCCACCCCGCCCGGGGGGTCGGCGCCGCAGTCCGCCACCTCCCGGAGCGCGATCAGCAACGCGGCCAGCTCCGGATCGTCGGCGGGAGGCGCCGGCGGCTCGCGAGGCCAGTCCGCTTCCCCCTCCCGCACCATCAGCCTGTCCGCGAGGGCGGCGTGCCGGTCCTCGAGGGCCGCGTGCCGGGCCCGCGGGGGGGCGAAGGCGGCTGGCGCCCCCGGCCGTGCCGCCGCGTCCGCCGTTCGTAGCGGGGAGCCCGTTCCGGCGGACGAGCCGGAGAGGAGGTCGGCGGTCACGGCGATTCGTCCGTCCGCCACACCCGCGATCAGTTCCGGCGACGATCCCTCGAAGACGGCGCCGATCTCGCGGAGCGGGGTCGCGGGCACCCTCCCCGCCCCCTCCGCCTCGCGGACCCGCCGAATGAACAGGAGCCGGTCCCGCACGAGCTTCGGGTAACGGGTCTTCGGCCCCCTCCGGCCGACGCGCGGAAGCAGTCCGACCTGCACGTAATAGGCGATCGTGCGCCGACTGAACCCCGTCTCCTCTTCCAACTCCCGGGCCGTGTAACTGCGCATGCCGTTTCCGCCGTTCCAGCTCTGAGTGACATATACTGTCGTTTGCCGACGACAGCCGTTGACTTGTCAGAATCTCCCCGCTACTGTCAACAGCGTATCAACACTGACAATATCAAGGAGGGGAGAGATGAACCAGATTACGACCGCCATTGCCGACCTTGAGATCGGCGACCCGACCTTCCGCGGCGGCCTCACGGTGTTCCCCCTGCTTGCCAAGGAAACATCGGATCTCGATTACCTGCTGCTGGGGGACGGGCTTCGCGAGGACCGCGTCACCGTGCGCGAGGTCTCCATGGGGGGCAGCATCCCCGACCTCGAAGTGGAGAACCGGGCAGACCGTCCTCTACTCATCGTGGACGGCGAGGAACTCGTCGGCGCGAAGCAGAACCGGGTCGCCAACCTCACGCTGCTCCTCCCCGCCGGGAAGACGACGATGATCCCGGTCTCCTGCGTGGAGCAGGGCCGCTGGTCCTACGACAGCCCCGGGTTTCAGGTGACGGACCGGATGCACTTCGCGAGCGGCCGCGCGGAGCGATACGCGAGCGTGCAGCAGTCGATGCGCAGCGAGGGGACGCGGCGCTCCGATCAGGGCCGGGTGTGGAGTTCGATCGACGACAAGGCCATGGCGATGGACGCGCCGTCGGAGACCGGCGCCATGAGCGAGATCTTCGAGCGCCACGCGACGGCGCTGGACGACTACGTGCGGGAGGTGGAGGCCACTCCGGATCAACTCGGCGCCATCTTCGCGGTGGCCGGCGGCAACTACGGACTCGATCTCTTCGACCGTCACGCGACCCTCGCGGCGTTCCTCCCCAGGCTCGTACGAAGCTACGGCGTGGACGCGCTGGAACGGCGCTCGGAGGGGGACACGGCGGCGCCGGCCTCCGCGGCGCGGAAGTTCCTCGACCGCTTGCGAGCGGGATCGTTCGATGGCCATCCGGCGGTCGGACTCGGGCGCGATGTGGGAATTGTCGCCGAACGCGCCATCGGAGGCGCGCTCCTCGTGGACGAAACCATCGTGCACCTGACGGGGTTCTCCAACTCCCGGGCCGGCAGCGGCGAGCGTGAAGGCGAGCGGGTGTATGCGAATTACCATCAGAGGCGCGACATTCTCCGCCGGCGGCACGCGAGCTAGTAGCTTCATGCGACCCGCCAGCGCGTTGGCGGCGTTCCGGCTACGAGCGATCGCGTGGAGGACGGGTGACAGCAGCGGGGCGGGGCCGAGAGGCGGCGATGGTCTTCATCCTCATCACCGTCTTCATCGACGTACTCGGGATCGGGATCATCGTCCCGATCCTCCCCGAGCTCATCAAGGAGTTCACGGGCGGAAGCACGGCGCGCGCGGGGCGCTGGTTCGGCGTGCTCGCGGCAACGTACGCCGTCGCCCAGTTCTTCTTCGCGCCCATCCTGGGGTCGCTCTCGGATCGGGTCGGACGGCGTCCCGTCATCCTGGTCTCTCTCTTCGGCCTCGGGGTCGACTATATCATCATGGGTTTCGCGCCGTCCATCGGCTGGCTCTTCGCCGGGCGTCTCATCGCGGGCGTGATGGGGGCAAGCATCACGACGGCGAACGCCTACATCGCCGACGTGTCCGAGCCCGAACTCCGCGCCCGGAACTTCGGACTCATCGGCGTCGCCTTCGGCCTCGGCTTCATCTTCGGCCCCGCCATCGGGGGCGTGCTGGGTGGCATCGACCTCCGGCTCCCGTTTTTCGCGGCGGCGGGACTCGCGCTGGTGAACGCCCTGTACGGCATCTTCGTCCTCCCGGAATCGCTGCCGCCCGAGAAGCGCGACGCCTTCAGCTGGGCGAAGGCCAACCCGGTCGGGAGCCTCCTCGTGCTGCGTTCGTACCCGCTGGTGGCCGGCCTCGCCGTGTCCTTCGTGTTCATCATCCTCGCGCAGCGCGGCCTCGAGACCGTGTGGGTGCTCTACACGGGTCACAAGTTCGGGTGGGACGAACTCGCGAACGGCCTGTCGCTCGCGCTGGTGGGACTCATGGCGGCCCTGGTCCAGGGCGTACTCGTTCAGCCCGTGATCAAACGCACCGGGGAGCGCCGGGCGGTCCTGGGCGGCCTGGTCCTGGGCGCGATCACGTACCTGGGCTACGGCCTCGCCACGCAGGGGTGGATGCTCATCGCCTTCATTATCTTCGGCTCCATCGGCGGCGTGGCGGGCCCCGCGCTCCAGAGCCTCGTGGCCGGAGCCGTGGAGCCGCAGGACCAGGGGAAGGTCCAGGGCGGCCTCCAGTCGCTCATGAGCCTGACGAGCATCCTGAGCCCCCTGATCTTCACCAGCCTCCTGTTCAGCTACTTCACGTCGCCCGCCGCCCCGGTGGAGTTGCCCGGCGCGCCCTTCCTGCTCGGCTCCGTGATGTACGCCACGGCTTTCGTGCTCGTGTTCCGCCTCTTCCGCCGCATGCCGGCTGGGTAATCGGTCGACACCCGCGTTGGCGAAGCCCGGCGCTACTGGTCGGACGCGCCGAGTTGTTGGAGGAGGAAGGCAAGTTCCATCGCGGCGTTGCGGACGTTGCGGGTGAAGGAACGGCCGCCGGCGTGGCCGGTGCGCGGGTCGTAGTCGAGGATCACCGGCAGTCCGGAACTCGAGGCGGCCTGCAGGCGCGCGGCCATCTTGCGGGCCTGTAGCGGGGGCACCCGGGTGTCGAGGTCGCCCTGGGTGAGCATGACCGCGGGGTAGGCCACGCCGTCGCGCACGTTCTGGTACGGGGAGAAGGTCCGCAGCACCTCGAACTCCTCGGCCACCGCTGCGTTCCCGTACTCCAGGAGGGCCGGCATGTTGTTCGTGTCGGTGAACTGGTAGAAGCGGACCATGTCGAGGTCGGGCAGGCCGCAGTAGACGGCGCGGAAGAGGTCCGGCCGCTTCGTGAGGGATGCGGCGACGAGGAGCCCGCCGTTGCTCCCGCCGCGGATCGCGAGCCGGTCCGGGTTCGTGTAGCCGTTCCCGACCAGCCACTCGGCGGCCGCGATGAAGTCGGCGAACACGTTCGGCTTGTTCTCGAGCATGCCGGCCCGGTGCCACTCCTCGCCGAACTCGCCGCCGCCCCTCAGCGTCGCCATCGCGTACACGCCGCCCTGCTCCAGCCACGCCGCGGCGCGCGCGTCGAAGCGAGGCAGCAGGTTCACGTTGAAGCCGCCGTATCCGTACAGGAGGGCGGGACTTCGCCCGTCCAGCGCGAGTCCCCGGCGGTGGGCGACGTACATCGGAGCCCGCGTCCCGTCCTCCGAGGTATACCACACCTGCTTCACCTCGTACTCCGACCCGTCGAAGGGGACGGATGACGGGCGCCATTCCTCCGTCTCCATCGTCTCGAGGTCCAGTTTCAGGATGGAGGAGGGGGTGAGGAGCGCGGTCAGCGTGAGAAGGGCCTCGGTGCCGTCGTCCCCGTGCGAACGTAGCGTCGCCACGTGGTGGTCCGGGATCGGGATCTCGCCCTTCACAGCGCCGTCGGGCCCGTAGCGCACGATCCGGCTGCTCACGTCGCGCAGGTAGTCGGCGTACAGGTCGTCGCCGATGAACCGGTATCCGGTGAGGAGGTCCTCGCCCTCGGGCAGCACTTCCCGCCAGCGTGCCGGATCCGGGTTCGGGTCTTCCAGGCTCACCGCGAGGATGCGGTTCCTGGGCGCGTCCAGGTTCGTGAGCAGGTAGAGTTCATCGTCAACGAAGCGGGTGCTGAAGCGGGCGGGGGCGCCGACGATGAGCGGAGCGGGGGCCGTCCCGGAGCGCAGGTCGTGCAGGTAGACGTCCGTCCGCGCCCACCCGTGCTGGACGGTGTAGACGTGCCACCGGCCGTCGCCCCCCTGCGAGAAACCGACGAACCGTTCCGGCCCGTGCCCCTCGCCGAACAGTTCCTCGTCTTGGTCGAGGTCCGTCCCCAGCCGGTGGTAGCGGATCCGCGCGCCCGTCTCCCGCGACCGGCGGCTGTAGTAGAAGCCGTCGCCTTCCGGATCGAAGGAGACGTTGCCGTACAGGTAGGTCGGCAGGCGGTCGGGCAGGTCCTCGCCGCTCTCCAGGTCGCGCACGCGGTACTCGCGCTCGTCGCGTCCCCCGTCGCGGATGGCGTAGATCATGAGACGGCCGTCCGGCGAGAAGTCGATGATGCTCACGCTGGTCGTGGCGTCATCGCGGAGGTCGAGCGGGTCGATGACGACCTCGAACTCGCCGGCGGGGTCCTCCGGGTCCACCGGACCCTCCTGCGGTTCTTCGGGCGCCGGTCGGCGGTAGATCGCTCCGACCTCGCGACCCGGCTTCCGGAACGAGAAGTACTCGTAGTCCCCCGCCCGGCGCGGGAAGATCGCCCCGGGCGCGTCCATCAGCTCGCGGAGCCGCCGCTCGAGGTCGGCCCGCAGCGGCGTGTCGCCGACGATGCGTTCCGCGTAGGCGTTCTGCTCGGCGATCCAGGCGCGGGTCTCCGGGCCCTCCTGGTCCTCGAGCCACCGGTAGTCGTCCGTGAACTCGACGCCGTGAAGTGTGTCGACGACGGGAATCCGGGCGGTCTCCGGCGGGGGCGGGTACGCCTCGCACGCCGCCACGCAGACGGCGAGCGCGGCCAGCCGAAGCGGCGGGAGAGCCATGGCGCCTCCTGTCAGGCGTTCAGGGCGTGACGGTCACCCGGACGTAGGCGTTGCTCCAGCAGCACTGGTCGCCGCCGGCGCTGTCGTTCGCGTCCCAGTTGTCGGCGCGCGCGCGCAGGACGTACTCGCCCGGCTCGCTGAACGTCGCCGCGGTCGTCGTCTCGCCGGTCCCGCCCTCGACCGTGATCTGCCACGGCTCGAACGCCACGGGCGCGGCGGGCCCCTGGTGCTTGAACCAGGTCACCTCCACGTCGACCGCCTGGTTCACGAGGTCCTCGGGGTCGCGGACGGAGACCTCCTCGGTCCACAGCCGCAGCGTTAGGGGCTCTCCCACCCGGGCCGTACGCGGCTCGCCCCACACGCCCTGGACGTGCTGGCCCGCCTCCCCCTCGGGGTCGAAGCGCACGAGGGGCGGTATCGACCCCATGGCCCGCGGTCCGTAGTCGAGTTGCAGCGCCGGGGCGAACACGCGGGCCGGCACGGGATACGTCACGCCGTTCGAGGTGATCGTCCACACGACGCGCTGCTCGCCGTCGCCGTACGACGCGGGCACCGTGACCGAGAACACGCCGCGGTCCCGGCGCGGCCGCACCGGGAAGTGCGTCTGCTGCACCCCGTCGAACTCGGCCGGCTCGATGAAGTTGTCCGGGCCGATCGGGATTTCGATGACTTCCTGCGTGTTCAGGTTGAAGTAGCCGAACGAGAAGGTGAAGGTGCCGTCGTCATTGCGATACCAGCCCTCGAAGAACGGGGCCACCGGCTCCCCTTTCGGCGGGATGGGAGCGAGCGGCAGCCGCTGCACCTGCTGGGCGTGAACGGGCGCCGCCCCCCCAATGAAGGCGACTGGCGCCACCTGGGCTGCGACCAGGGCGGCCGCGATATGTACGCTGCGCATGCCTGGCAGCCCTCAGTTGTCGTCGCTGCTGCCGCCGCCGGCGTCGTCGTCGGTCGCGAGCTTCTTTTCCCGCTCCTCGACGAGCCGCTGGAAACCCTCTTCCGTGAGGTGCGTGACCGCGAGCCACGCGTGCGACATCTCGTCCCCCGTGCGCGCGCCGCGCGCGTACCAGATCTCCGGATCGGGGGTCAGTTCGTTCTCCGCCGTGTTGTCGTACCACCCGGTCATGACGAGCACCGTCCCGGGCGGGAGCAGCGGCGCCACGTCATCCTCGTAGATGTAGCTGTGGTGCCAGCGCGCGTCGAAGTCCGTGACCATGCTGATGAGTTCAAGCCTGCCGTCGGGGTAGAGCGCCTGGATCGACATCGCGTGCAGGTGCACGTGGCCATGCGGCTGGAAGCTGTCGAGCCTCACGGGGTGGTCCCAGCGATAGAACCCCTGCGTCATCGCGGTCCCTCCCGGCGCCAGCGCGATGTCTCCCCTGAGGGGATAGAGGCGCAGATCCTGCTGGAATTCGGGCTCGTAGCCCTCTTCGTGGAACCAGATTCCGAGTTCGACCTGATCGCCCTGCACGTCGTATCCCATGGGATAGTAGTGGGCGTCCCACTCGATCATGTCGTTCGTCTTCAGGAGCCGGCCCGCGTCCGCGGGCACGATCTCCCCGACCTTGCCCATCGCGTACTCGGACAGGCTCTGGATGCGCTGGTACTCCCCTTCCTCGTTCAGCCTGAGGAGGCGCGGGATCGCGTGGTGCACCACCTGCCGCCCGGCGGGGAAGGAGGGACGCGTCTCGAACGCCATCACCCAGCGGTCCTCGTCGAGTCCCGTCGGCACCTGCGGCCGCCACCAGGTGTCGCCGCCCTCGGCCGGGACGTCGAACGGCTTCGACTTGATCACGTGATCGGGCGGGCCGAGGATGTCCTCGAGCTGCCACTTCTGCTCGTTCGGCCACTCGATCGGGGGCGGCATGTCGGCCGGATCCCCTTCGGGCGCCCCGGCGTCGGCCCACGCGACGATCGTCCCGATGTCCTCCTCGCTCAGCCGCCAGTCATCCTTAATGTCCTGGATGCCGAGGCCGGTGTCGAGGTGGAACGGCGGCATGAGCCGCTTCGAGACCAGCTCCTTCATGCGCGAGGCCCAGCGGCGCGTGTCCCGGTAGTCGAGGAGCGCCATCGGCCCCACGGATCCCGGCCGGTGGCAGTTCTGGCAGTTCGCCTGGAGGATGGGGGCGACGTCCTTCGAGAAGGTGACGTCGGCCTCTGTCCCGGCGCCGTTCACCCCGTTCGCGGCCGGTCCCTGTCCCGCGAGATCCCGGAAGGTGAGGCCCAGAGCGACGGGCGCGATGAAGACGGCCAGCGCCGTTGCACGCGACCAGGCATGGCTCGAGTAGCGATGCGATCCACGCATGAGGATCCTCCTGCAGATGGTACGGCTCCGCTGCCGCTTCCCGCGACTCCTCTTTAACCCCCGATAGAGTGCGAAGAAACGATGCCCGCGTGCAAGACGGCGTTGCGTCCCGGGAAACGCGCGTCCACGATGGAGTGTTATCCTTGCAGCCCGCCCCAGGGCGAACTGCGGAAGTGCGAAAGAGAGAACAGCGAGAGCGGACGGATGATGAAGAACCACTGGAGCTGGCGACCGAGCAGCGCCCTTCTTCTCCCCCTTCTCTTCGGAGCCATTGCGGGGGCTCCCGCCACGGCGCAGGGCCCGGGCGTGGAGGGAGCCGCGTGGACCTACCTCGGGGGCGACGCCTGGCACACCCGCTACACTCCGGCGACACAGATCGATGCCGCCAACTTCGAGAGCCTCGAGGTCGCGTGGCGGTGGGACGCTTCGAGCTTCGGGCCGAGCACGGCGCGGGCCACGCCGTCCTACGTCGACGGGAAGATGATCACGGTGACGGGCGAGAACCGGCATGTCGTCGCCCTCGACCCGTCCACGGGACGACTCGTGTGGAGCTTCGCCGAACCCATGACCTGGCGGCACGAGTACTCGATGCGGAAGGCGTACGGCAAGGGCGTCGCCTACGCCGAGATCGACGGCCGCGGCGTCGTCTACATCATCAGTCCGGGGTTCTTCCTCTACGCGCTCGACGCCGACACGGGACGTCCGCTCGCGAACTGGGGCGAGGCGGTGCCGCTGCCGGGATTCCCGTCCTCGGGGACGGTGGACCTGGTGGCGGACCTCATCGAGGGCTGGGGGCCGTGGGAGAACCTGAACCAGGAGTACGACCCGGATCAGGGGATGCCGCTCGAGATCGGCTACATCACGTCGTCTTCCCCTCCCATCGTCGTGAACGACGTCGTCGTTGTCGGCAACTCCGCCGAGCAGGGATACAACCAGACCCGGAAGGAGATGGTCCCGGGCGACATCCTGGCCTACGACGCCCGCACGGGGGACTTCAAGTGGAAGTTCCACGTCATCCCGCGGCCGGGGGAGTTCGGACACGAGACGTGGGAGAACGACGCCTGGCAGTGGACGGGTGACGTGTCCCCGTGGGCGCCGCTCTCGGCGGACCCGGAACTCGGACTCGTCTATCTGGTCACGAACAACGCCACGATCGACTACTACGGCGGTTTCCATCCCGGCGACAACCTGTTTGGCACGAGCATCGTCGCGCTCGACGTGGAGACGGGAGAGCGCCGCTGGCACTTCCAGTTCGTGCGCCACGACATCTGGAACTACGACACGCCAACGGCGCCGCTCCTAATGGACGTCGTCGTGGACGGCCGGCCGATCAAGGGCGTCTTCCAGGCAACGAAGCAGTCGTGGCTGTACGCGCTCGACCGCGAGACGGGCGAGCCGATCTGGCCCATCGAGGACCGGCCGGTCCCGCAGTCGAAGGTGCCGGGCGAGAAGCTCGCCGAGACCCAGCCGCACCCGACGTGGCCCCTGCCCTACGACCTGCAGGGCCGCACGGAGCAGGACCTCATCGACTACACGCCCGAACTACGCGAGATGGCGCTGGAATACGCCCGGGAGAACGACCTCTTCGTGCCGCTTTTCAACCCGCCCACGCACGTCGGGAACCCCGATGGCGAGGGGCCGGCGCTCATCTGCCCCGGCGGTGGCGGGGGCGCCAACATCACCGGGCCGCCCGTCGCGGATCCCGTGAACGGGATCGTCTTCGTCACGTCCACAAGCGGGTGCTCGCCGGTCATGGTGGCGCCGGGGGTCGAATCCGAACTCGACGGACCGGACCAGACGGGCGTCACCCACTCCGAGTTCTCCCGCGCGATCGGCGTCGTCACGGAGAGCACCGCGGACCAGGCGACCGTCGAGGGGCTGCGGATCTGGAAGGGGCCGGTGGGTCGGATCACGGCGATCGACGTGAACACCGGCGAACACCTGTGGATGATCCCGCACGGCGACGCGCCCGAGCGGCAGCAGGCGGTGATCCGCGACCATCCGATGCTGCAGGGAGTGGACGTGAATCCGAACCAGGGCCGGCGTGGACATTCCGCCATGGTTGCAACTCCGACGCTCCTTCTCGCGTCTGGACAGACGAGCGATGGGACGCCGCACCTGTTCGCGATCGACAAGCGGACCGGCGAGCGCGTGGGCCAGGTGGAGCTGCCGGGCAATACGCGCTACGGCATGTCGAGCTGGGTCCACGAGGGCAGGCAGTACGTGATCATCCAGCTGACCGACGGACTTGCGGCGCTGGCCCTGCCCTGACGGCCACTCGGGCCGGAGGGGCTCAATCCTTCTCAAGAGCCTAAGGAAGAAACGAAAAATGCTGCGTGAACATCTGAATTCCGGACGCGCGGGCCGCTTCGCCGCGGTGGCGCTGTCCGTACTCGTCGCCGGCGCGTGCATCGAGAGCGAGGACACGATGGAGCCCACGCCCGCGAACGAAGCGCCGGTCGCCGTCGGCGTCGTGCCGCCGCTGGCCGTGGCGGCCGGGGACCATGTAATGGTGGACGTGTCGGGCTTTTTCCAGGACCCGGACGGCGACCCGCTTGTGTACGGCGCGGGCACATCGAACGCGCTCGTGGCCGGCGTCTCCGTCTCGGGCAGCACGATGACCGTGGTCGGGGTCGGGACCGGCCAGGCGGCCGGGTTGATCTTCGCTCGCGATCAAGCCGGCGGGGAGGCCGTGCAGAACTTCCTGATCACGGTACCGAACCAGCCGCCGGTCGCGGCGCAGGCGCTCCCGGCGCTGAGCCTGACCACGGGGCAGGTGCACCAGCTGGACCTGTCGCAGTACTTCAGCGACCCGGAGGGCGACGACCTGACGTTCGGTGTCACGACCGCGAACACGCTTGTGGCGGTGGGGGCGGTGTCGGGCAACACGCTCACGGTGGTCGGCGTGACGGTGGGGAGCACGACGATCACTGTCACGGCGCGGGACTCGGACGGCGGCGAGGTCCAGCAGGAAACGCCGGTGGTGGTGAGGAGCAGCTAGAACAGGCGAGGGCGATGTGACCCGTCCGGGGATTGCTTCGTGTTAGGAGTGGCACACGGAAAAACCCGGTTGGCGCGAGCGAAGCGAAGTTTCGCCCAGGCGCCTTGAAGGAGGCAACGTGAAGTACCGATTCAGACAGTCCTCGGTCGCGGCCGTCCTCGCCGTCATCGGGGGAGGCTGGGCGGCCGAGGCCCTCGCGGCGCAGGACTTTCTCTTCGGACGTCCTTCCGTCACGCTCGGCGCCCGAATCGGGTACGCGATACCCCGCGCGGACAGCGAGATCTTCGATCTCACCCGCAGGGAACTGACGGTCGAGAAGGAGGACTTCAACGCGGTGGCGCTCAGCGCCGATCTGGGCATCCGGCTCTCCGACCGCATCGATCTTGCGCTGGGCATCGGGTTCGAGAACAGCGAGATCGACTCCGAATCGCGCGAATTCATCGGCACGGACGACCTGCCGATCCTGCAGACGACGGATTTCCGCCGCATCCCCTTCACCGTCGGCCTGAAAGCCTACCTCACGGAGCGGGGACGGCGGATCAGCGATCTCGCCTGGATTCCGGGCAAGCTCGCTCCCTTCGTCGGGGGCGGCGTCGGCTTCATGTGGTACGAGTTCGAGCAGGAGGGCGAGTTCGTCGACTACGATACGCTGGACATCTTCTACGACTACTTCTCGTCCAGCGACGGATCCTCGCTCGCCTACCTGACGGCCGGATTCGACTACTCGCTCGGGCTGCGGTGGATTCTGACCGCCGAAGCGCGTTATTCTTGGGCCAGCGCGGATATGGGTGGGCAGTTCATCGGGTTCGACAGGATCGACCTGAACGGACTCCGTGCCGCGTTCGGCTTCTCGGTGCGGCTGTAAACCTCGAGGTATGGTCACATGACGAAACAGCGAACTGCTGGAATCGGCTCCGCTCTTTTCGTGGCGGCCGGGATGATGCTTGCGGCCGGGCCGCTGGCGACCGCGGCGGCGCAGGAGATGGACGAACGCTGGCTCGCCTGGATGGGTTGCTGGCAGCCTGTTCGCACTTCGACGAGCGCGGACGCACCGGAATCGCTGCTCTGCTTCCGGCCGAGCGCGGAAGAGCCCGGCGTCGAGATGATCGCGGTCGAAGACGGCGAGATCGAGGGCCGGGAAGTCGTGCGGGCGGATGGGCAGCCCCACGAGGCGACCCTGGAAGGCTGCAGCGGATCGCGCCGCGCGGTCTTCGCCTCTCGCCCGGGCCGGGTGTTCATGGAGATGGACCAGGTCTGCGAGGGTGGCGTCGACCGATCGTCGAGTGGGATGTTCGCGATGATCTCGTCCGAATCCTGGATCGACGCGCGGGTCGTCACCGTCGGCGGCGAGAAGCTGACCTGGGTGACGCGATACCGGCTGGCCACGCAGAGCCAGGCCGAGGCCGTGGGCCTCGGTGAGATCGCGGCCGACCGGAGCATGGCCGTGCGCTCGTTGCGACTCGCGGCATCCGGAGGGTATTCGGTCGGCGACATCATCGAGGCGCAGGCGCATGTGGATCCCGAGGCGGTGGAGGCCTGGATCGTCGAACACGAGACGCCTCTCGCGGTCGACGCCGACCGGCTCGTCCAGCTCGCCGACGCCGGCGTGTCCGAAGGCGTCATCGACATGATGATCGCGCGGAGCTATCCGGAACGCTTCGCGGTGTCCACAGGCGGCGACGGCGGCGCACAGCCCTGGCGCGGCGTAGGCGGATATTACGACCCGTTCTACGGCGGCTGGGGTTACCCCTACTACGGCCGCTTCGGGTACCGCTACGGTTACGGCTACTCGCCCTTCGGCTTCGGATACCCCTACGGTTACGGATATGGGTATGGCTACGGCTATGGCTACGGTCCGACGATCATCCGCACGCAGCCCGCAAACAGCGGCGGCCGGGTGATCAGCGGACGTGGCTACAGCAGCGGGACCTCCAGAGTCGGAACACGGCCGACCGGGTCATCGCGGGGGACGGCGTCGATCGGTTCGTCCTCCTCGGGTTCGGGAGGGCGGTCGACGGGACGAACCGCGCGGCGGCGCGGCGGCGGAGATCTTTGAGCCCCGCTGTCCAACCCAGCTGACAGCTTCCTTCGAAAGGGCCCGGTCTTCCGGGCCCTTTCGCGTTTCACGTCTCGCGCGCGAAGGTCCGGAACCGCAGATTGGCGATGCGGCCGATTTCGATGCCGGCACCGAGGAGGAACGATGAACGTGGATCACCCCGCCGCGCGCCCCTTCACCTACGCCGCAATCGGCGTCCTCGGACTGGCTGCGGCCGCAACGGTCCTCATTCGGCCGGACGCGGCCCGCACGCAGACCACGTCCGGCGACTGGCAGCCCCCGCTCACCGCGCACGGCCATCCCGACCTCCAGGGGAACTGGACCAACCAGACGCTGACCCCGTTCGAACGCCCGGAAGGCCGGGGACCCGTGCTGAGCCCGGACGAAGTCGCCGCCATAGAGGGTGGACAGGCGCAGACCGTCGCCGAACGGACGGCTCCCGTGGACCCGGACCGGCCGCTGCCGCCGGGGGGAGAACACCGGGTCTGCATCGACGGGGCCACGACGTGTTACGACGAATTCTACCGCGAGCCGGGCGAACGCGTGGCGATCGTGAACGGCGAGCCGCGCAGTTCCCTCGTCACCGACCCGCCGGATGGGCGGATCCCGGATCTCACGCCTGGGGCGCGTCGGCGGCTGGAGGAGGCGGCGGAGTTCCGCGGCCGATTCGGCCAGTACGACCACCCCGAGCTTCGGCCGCTCGCGGAACGGTGCATCGTCTCGTTCGGATCGAGCGCCGGGCCGCCGATGCTCCCCAACTACTGGTACAACAACAGCTACACGATCGCGCAGAACGAGGACTTCGTCGTGATCATGGCCGAGATGGTGCATGACGCGCGAATCATCCCCATCCGCGACGCACAGGAGCCGCTCGAGAGCCGGCCCGAGCCGGAACACGTCACGCCGTGGTTCGGAAGTTCGGTCGGCTGGTGGGAGGATGGAACGCTCGTCGTCGAAACGACGAACCTGAACCCCGAGCACGCGTTCCGGGGGGTGCCGCCCTCGAAGGATCGGAAGGTCGTTGAGCGCTTCACGCGCGTGGACGAGGAGACGATCCTCTACGAGTTCACGATCGACGATCCCGCGGTGTACACGAGCCGGTGGGGGGGGCAGGTGCCCTTCAAGCGCTTCGACCATCTGCTGTACGAGTACGCGTGCCACGAGGGCAACTACGCCATGTTCAACGTGTTGAGCGGAGCTCGCTACCAGGAGCGGATGGGAGGAACTCCGTAGCCCGCTCGCCGGGTCGCCTGCGTTCGCTCGTCGCCGCGCTGGCGGTCGCGGGCTGCGCCGCCGATCGTCCGCCGGAGAGCGCGGCCGAAGCGGAGCGCGCCCCGGCCGGGGTGCTTGGCCTGCGTCCGGGCCCGTCGCCCGATCGATCCTCGCCTGACTGGGAGCCGCCCGTGAAAGTCGTCGTCGCCGATCTGTGGCCCGGCCGCACGGCCGAACTCGCGGAGGTCGCCCCGGGCGTGGACCTCGTCGTCGTCGGAGACGGGCAGGCCGCGGCGGCCGAAGCGCACGACGCCGACGCAGTCCTCGGCGTGCTGAACGCGGACATCCTCGCCGCCGGCGATCGGCTCCGCTGGGTACAGCTCGCCTCGGCCGGCGTCGAACGCTACCTCGCGTTGCCCGGGCTCTCCGACGCCGAGGACCTCGTCATCACGAACGCCCAGCGGATCTTCGCCCCCGGCGGCGCGGAGCACGCGCTCGGCATGGCGCTCATTCTGGCGCGACGGTTCCACACGGCGCTCGACCTGCAGCGCGAGCGGCGCTGGGACATCCGGCCGCTGACCGGACCCTCTCCCTACCGCGGAGAGGGGAGCGAACTGCTGGAACTCCGCGGGCGCACGATGCTCGTCATCGGTCTCGGCGGGATCGGGACGGAAACCGCCCGCATCGCGCACGGGATCGGCATGCGGGTCACGGCCACGCGGAACAGCAGCCGCGAGGGGCCCGATTTCGTGGAGAAGGTCGGGCTGGCGTCGGAACTCCTGGAGCTCGTTCCCGAAGCGGACGTCATCGTCAACGCCCTGCCGCTCACGCCGGAGACGGACGGCCTCATCGACGAGGCCTTCTTCGAGCTGACGCGGCCCACCGCGCTCTACATCACGCTCGGCCGCGGACGCACGACGAACACGGCGGCGCTCGTCCACGCGCTGAGAGAGGGCCGGATCGCGGGCGCGGGGCTCGATGTGGTGGATCCCGAGCCGCTCCCGCCGGAGCACGTCCTGTGGTCGATGCCGAACGTGATCATCACACCGCACCTCGGCGGTGATTCCGATGAACACATGGAGCGGATGTGGATCCTCTTCCGCGAAAACCTGCGGCGCTTCGCGGCTGGCGAGCCGCTTCTCTCCGTCGTTAACCGGGAGCGCGGCTACTAGCCTCGCTTCCCGTCCCCGAGCATTCGTCGGCTCTTCGAGCGCCGAGTCAGCCGCCTCGGATCTGGAACGTGAGCGTGGCCCAGTTCGACTCGTAGTCGAGGTCGGGCTCCGACGGCGTCTCCACCATGTGGATCGTCCGGATGTACCATCTGCCCCCGCCGACGAGCGGGATCGTCGCGACGCCGTCCGCGTTCGTGCGAGCCTCGACGGCCTCGTTGTGTGCACCCGTTTCGTCGTGCGAGTGGGCGTTGAACTCGTAGTTCGCGTAAAGGAGCGCGTTCTCGACCGGCTCGCCCGCGCGCAGGAAGCGCACCTGGAGCTCGTCGCCCACGACGAGATCGTACGGGTTCTGCAGCGGGATGATCTCCACCGGATAGCCGAGTTCCTCCGCCCATTCGCCGCTCCGGTCGTCGCCCACCTGGACGATCGCCTTCACGTGCTTGCTGTAGAGCTCGGCCGCGTCGTCGTTCGCCTTTCCGGCCGCCTCGCGCTCGGCGAGCTCGTCGACGAGGCCCTCGTGCACCAGGTACTCGTTGAACTCCGGCCCCGTAAGCGGGATCACGCGGGCCGCCGTCGACACGCCGATCGTGTAGGTGCCGGCGGAGCCCGTCTCGAAGGTCAGCAGCGCCGTGTCGACGCTGTCCGCGTGCCAGTGGAACATCGCCGTGTCGCGCCACGCCTCGGTCGGCGGGTGCACGACCCCATCCGGTCCCACGATGCTCACATCAAGCATGCGGTCGCGCGTGATGTGATTCTCGCTCTCGTCGAAATCACCGTTGAAGAGCGCAACCACGTTTGTGGAGTGCGGCTCCAGGAAGAAACTCTCGAGCTTCAGGAACATCGTGTGCGCCCGCGCCGTCGCGACGATGGCGACGGTAAGCGCGGCGGTCGTCAACAGGACACGGCGTCCGATCTTCATCAGGGATCCTCCGGAGGCTCCGGCTTCTCGGGTTCGGTAGCGCATGGCCGAGAAACATGCGCCGAGCCGGGCCGGTTCGGCCATAGTCGGGGACGGGCCGGCGTTGTCACGGCGTTGTCACGATGGCGGAAAACGCCGATCATGGGCTGCGTCGCCCGCAGCGGCTCTACAGCGACCACCTCGAAACAGGGAGTAGTGATGACGCTCCGGATCAACGACACGGCGCCGGACTTCACAGCCGATACGACGCATGGCAGGATCCGCTTCCACGACTGGATCGGGGACGGGTGGGCCCTCCTCTTCTCCCATCCGAAGGACTTCACGCCCGTGTGCACGACGGAACTGGGGGCGGTGGCCGCCCTGCAGGACGCGTTCGCGGCGCGCAACTGCAAGATCATCGGGATCAGCGTCGACGGGGTGAGCGACCACGAGGCCTGGTCGAAGGACATCGAGGCCTCGCAGGGGCACGCCGTCGGCTACCCGCTGATCGGCGACACCAGGCTGGAGATCGTCAAGGCATACGACATGCTGCCGGCCGACGCGGGGGACACGTCCGAGGGCCGCACACCGATGGACAACGCCACGGCGCGCTCGGTGTTCGTCATCGGTCCCGACAAGAAGATCAAGGCCACCCTCACGTACCCGATGAGCACGGGCCGCAATTTCGCCGAGATCCTCCGGCTCCTGGATTCGTGCCAGCTCACGGCCGAGAAGCAGCTCGCGACACCGGCGAACTGGGAGCAGGGCGAGGATGTGATCATCGCGCCGGCGGTATCCGACGAGGAAGCGCGGAAGCGGTTCCCGGACGGCTGGGAGCAGCCGCTGCCCTACATCCGGATCGTCCCGCAGCCGCAGGACGGCTAGCGGTTGCCGTTCGCGCCAATACGAACCATCGCCCGAGCCGCCGGGGAACCTCTCCGCGCCGGTGGAGGACTGCTCCTCGCCGGCATACTCCTGTCCGCGTGCTCGGCCGGTCCGGATGCCGGCCACACAGCCTCGGAGGACGGCCGGCTCCTGATCGATGGCGGCACGGTCGTCGTCATGGACGACGCGGGCGCCGTCCTCGAGGGGGGCGCGGTGCTCGTGGAGGGGGACCGGATCTCGGCCGTCCTCGACGCTGACGCTCCCCGCCCCGCGGGCGTGACGGTGCTCGACGCGACGGGGCACCTCGTGATCCCCGGCCTCGTGAACACCCACGGCCACGCCGCCATGTCGCTCCTGCGGGGACTCGCGGACGACATGCCGCTGATGACGTGGCTGAACGAGCACATCTTCCCCGCCGAGGCCGAACTGGTCGATCCGGAGTTCGTCTACTGGGGCACGCTGCTCTCGTCCATCGAGATGCTGAAGAGCGGGACGACAACGTTCGCGGACATGTACTACTTCCGCGATGACGCGGCGCGTGCGGTCATCGATGCGGGCATCCGCGCCGTCATGGGCCCGCATGTCATCGGCTTTCCCGCCCCCGACTTCGCCTCGCCGGCGGCGACGCTGGCCGACGCCGCCGAGTTCATGGAGGCGTATCGCGACCACCCCACGCTGGTTCCCGGAACGGCCGCCCACTCGCTGTACACGACCTCGCTCGACGACGTGCGCGCCGCGCTGCGGCTGGCCATCGACCACGGTGCCCCGTTTCAGATCCATACGGCCGAAGATGCGAGCGAGTTCGCGACGGCGACGGAACGGACCGGAATGGGGGTGGTGGAGGCGCTCGAGTCCATCGGCGCGCTCCGCCCGGGTACGGTGCTCGCCCACTCCATCTACCTCTCGGACGAGGACATCGAACGCATCGCAGCCGGTGGCGCCGGGGTCTCGCACAACCCGCAGAGCAACCTCAAACTCGGGATCCCGCGGGCGGCGCCGGTCGTGAAGCTGCTCGCCGCCGGGATCCCCGTCGGGCTGGGGACCGATGGCCCGGCGAGCAACAACGACCTCGACCTCTTCGACGAGATGGACGCCGCCGCCAAGCTCCACAAGTTCACGAACGCCGACCCCACCGCGCTCCCGGCCGAAACGGTCTTCCGTATGGCCACAATGGGCGGCGCCCTCGTGCTCAACCTCCACGACCGCATCGGCTCGCTGGAGCCCGGAAAGCGCGCTGACATCGTGCTGCTCGACACCCGGCGCGCGGGGCTTACCCCCCTCTACAACGTCTACTCCCACCTCGTGTACGCGGCTCGCGGTAGCGACGTCTCCACGGTGGTGGTGAACGGGCGCGTCGTCGTCAGGGATGGAGAGGTGACTACGGTCGACGAGGCTGAGGTCATGGAGCGGGCCCATACCTTCCGCGACCGGGTGCGAGAGGTCATCGCCCAGGTGGCCGAGGCGACGCGCTAGTCCCTCCGGGCGGCTAGTCTCTCCGGGCGGAGTACGGCAACCAGGTGCTAGGCGCTGCTCGCGTGTCCCGGCTGCGTGGGCGGCGTCCAGCCCGTCGCGGCGCGGCGCTCCTGCACGCAGCGCTTGAAGCGGAAGGCGTTCTCGGGCAGGGCGAAGTCCATCCCGTAGTTGTCGGGACCCACGGCGTCGACCCGGGCCACGATCACGCCGAGGTCGTCCCGCTCCAGCGCCTCGACGAACGCTTCCCCGAACGCCATCGGCGAAGCCACGGACGCCGCGTGCTCGATCCCCGCCCCGCGCGCGATCGCGGCGAGGTCCGTGACGCCCGAGGTGGTGTGCGACTCGAACCCTCCCGTCGAGAGGAGGCTCCCGTTGTCGAAGATGATGTGGAGGAAGTTCCGGGGCCGGTAGCGCGCGAGGGTGGTGAAGGTGCCGAGGTTCATCAGCGCCGATCCGTCCCCGTCCAGCACGATCACCTTCTCGTGCGGCAGATGGTTCGCGAGGCCGAGGCCGATCGACGAGGCGAGTCCCATCGCGTGCTGCAGGTAGAAGAAGTTCTCGCGGTGGCCGAGGTCGTACAGCTCCTGGGCGCAGGCCCCCATGATCGTGACGACCAGCTTGTCCTCGATCTCCGGGTAGATCAGCTCCAGGCAGTCCGCCCGCCGCATCAGCGCTCCTTCCCCCAGGTCGATCCGCCGTCCCGCATCACACTTCCATCAGGTCGCGCGTCAGCAGCAGCGCGACCGGCGAGAGCGAACTCTGCGACAGCGTGTAGGCCTCGGCGATCTCCTTGGCGACGAGCGCCGGATCTCTCGCGTGGTGGTAGGGGATGTTGAGCGCCTGGAGCAACCCCTCCGTCACGATCCCGCCGCGAGTGTGCCACGGGTACGGCTCGCCCCAGTGCCCCCGGACCGCGATGAGCATGCAGAGCGGGACGGAATAGAGCTGGGCGAGGGAGATGATCCCGTTCATCGCCGCGAAGAAGCCGTGGTTCTGCATGAGGAGGATGTGCGGCTCGCCGGCAAAGTAGGCCCCGGCCGCGACCCCGACCGCCTCCTCTTCCTTGGCGACCTGGATGAGGTCGACCTCGGGGTCGTCCTCGGCCCGCTGCAGGAGGAGACCGAGCCAGGTCTCCGGCAGGGCGGAGATGCTGCGGATGCCGGCAGCCTTGATCCCGTCGAAGACGGCCTTCGAGTTCTCGTAGGAAACGGTCATGCGCCGAAGGGTGCGCGGACGGCTCGGGCGGCGCAATCCCGCTTCCGCGGCGACCCGTCGCGCCAAAACGGCGGACAGGTTGCGCCACGCGGCGGCCCGTGAACACCATGAACGGAGCAAGGAGTGCGTATGGACGAATCGGAAGGGCGGCCGGTCGACCGGCGCGGATTCATCAAGGACGCGGCGGTGGGTGCGGCCGCATTCGCCGCCCCGGGGAAGCTGATGGCCGACCAGACGGAGTCTCACGACCACAGTCACGGCCACGATCACGATCACGACCATGATCATCAGGACGTGCCGCCGGATATCGCCCTCCGGGTGCGGGCGCTGGAGTCCGTCCTCGTGGAAAAGGGGATGGTGACCTCGGCGGCGCTCGACGTGATCGTGGACACGTACGAGAACCGGATCGGGCCCCGGAACGGAGCCGAGGTCGTCGCCAAAGCCTGGGTCGATCCCGCGTACCGCGAACGTCTCCTCGCGGATGGGACCGCGGCGATCGGCGAACTCGGCCATCTCGGCGGCCAGGGCGAGCACATGAAGGTGGTCGAGAACACCCCGGAGGTGCACAACCTCGTCGTCTGCACCCTGTGCTCGTGCTACCCGTGGCCGACGCTGGGCCTCCCGCCCGCGTGGTACAAGTCCTCCGCATACCGCGCCCGGGCGGTGATCGAACCGCGCACCGTGCTGAGCGAGTTCGGCCTCGATGTGCCGGAAGATGTCGAGGTCCGCGTCTGGGACAGCACCGCGGAGATCCGCTACCTGGTGCTCCCGGAGCGGCCCGCCGGCACCGAGGACATGAGCCAGGAGGAGCTGGCGGGGATCGTCAGCCGGGACTCGATGATCGGCGTGGCCCGGGTCGAAGCGCCGGCGGGAGGCCCGTCGGGAGGAGACCAGTGAACACGATCCACGACATGGGCGGCATGGACGGCTTCGGCCCGGTCGAGCCCGAGGAGAACGAGCCCGTCTTCCACCACCGCTGGGAGGGGCGTGTGTATGCACTCACCAGGGCGGTCGGTCCGTGGGGCCGGGGGCGCGAATGGCCCTCCTTCCGCTACACGCTCGAGAGCATCCCCCCCGTCGAATACCTCAGCATGTCCTACTACGAGCGCTGGTTCCGGATGATGACGACGCGGCTGCTCGTGAGCGGCCTCATCTCCGAAACCGAACTGGAGACGGGCTACCCCGATGCGGGAGCGCCACGGCCGGAGCTTCTCCCGTCGTCGAACCCCCGTTCGCTGGGGGCCGGACTCCTCGACATGGACGTGCCCGCCCGGTTCGGACCGGACGACCGGGTGCGCGCGCGCAACCTCCACCCGCGCGGCCACACGCGGCAGCCGCGCTACGTCCGCGGGCGGCAGGGAACCGTGGTCGAGGACTACGGCGTCTACGCGCTGCAGGACACGGACGAGGACGGCCGGCGTCCCCTCGACCGCCGCCCGCAACACGTGTACTCGGTGCGCTTCGAAGCGCAGGAACTGTGGGGCGAGCGGGCCGCCGCAGGCGACGCGATCTACGTCGACCTGTGGGAAGACTACCTGGAGCCGGCGTGATGACGAGCGCCGGACGGGGCGGGGCCGAGCGGGTCGACGCGGAACGTCTCGCGGCACTCCCTCCGCTGCCCGCCGACGAGGACGGCCCGGTCTTCGAGGCACCGTGGCAGGCGCAGGCCTTTGCGCTTGCGGTGAGGCTCTCCGAGATAGGCTACTTCACCTGGAAGGAGTGGGCCGGGACGCTCGCCGACGAACTCGCGGCCGCCGAGGCGCGCGGCGAACCGGACGACGGCTCCCGGTACTACCACCACTGGGTCGCGGCCCTCGAACGGCTCGTCGTCGACCGCCGACTCAGCTCCTCGGCGGCTCTCGACGATTGCAGGGAGGCGTGGGCGGACGCCTACCGCCACACCCCGCACGGCCAACCCGTGGAGCTCGGCCGGGCCGACTGAACACAGCCACGCGTTCCCGCGGGAACGTCTTTCTCGAAGCTGGGAGGCGACGATGCGCCATCACGATCCCTCGCCGTCGCTCGGGATCCTCTTCTCGATCGTCCTCATCCCCGCACTGGCCTGTGCGAATCCGGAAGACGCGCTTGACCGGGACGCGGGCGCCGGACTGGCGGGCGGCTCCGTCGACGCGTCGGTGCTCGAAGTGCTCGAGTGGCGACCCATCGGACCGTGGCGGGGCGGGAAGTCCATCGCCGGGGCCGGGCATCCGACGGAGCCCGGCGTGTTCTACATGGGGAGCACGAATGGAGGCGGCGTCTGGAAGACGGACGACGCGGGCGTAAGCTGGCACAACCTGTCGGACGGGTACTTCGGGACGACGACGGTCTCTTCGCTGGCGATCTCGGAGTCGGATCCCGACATCCTCTACGTCGGGACGGGGGACGTCTCCTTCCGCACGAACATCTCACGCGGCGACGGCATCTACCGCTCCGACGACGCCGGACGCACGTGGCGGAACATGGGGCTGGCCGACACCCGCAACCTCTCGGCGATCGAGGTCCACCCGCGCGACCCCGACCTCGTCTACGCCGCCTCTCACGGGCACGGGTTCATCCCGGACGGGAACCGGGGCGTGTACCGCTCCAGCGACGGCGGTGAGACGTGGGAGCGCGTCCTCTACGTCGACGACGAGACCGGGGTCATCGACCTCGTCATGGACCGGAGCGCGCCTGGCACGCTCTACGCCGCGACGTGGAACGGGCGGCGCTTCCCCTGGACCATCCAGGATGCGGGGGCCCGGAACGGGATCTGGAAGTCGACCGACGGGGGGGATTCCTGGGAAGAGATCACCACGGCGCCGGGACTCCCGGCGGGACTCAAGGGGCGGATCTCGCTCGACATCTCCCGGTCGCGGCCCAGTCGGGTGTGGGCGCTGATGACCGCCGAGGGGGACGGGACGGGCGGCCTCTACACCGCCGACGCGCCCGGCCAGGCGGACTGGCTCCCGTGCCGCGACTACTACTGCTCCGGCAACGGGCTCTACCGTTCCGAGGACGGCGGCCGCAGTTGGGAGCGCGTGGCCGACAACCCCAACTTCTTCCAGCGCCCGTGGTACTACACGCACGTCGCGGCCGACCCCACGGATCCGGACGTCGTGTACGTGCTCAACACCTCCATCTGGAAGTCGACGGACGGGGGCGAGACCTTCGCCGCCCTCACGACGCTCCCGCACGGCGACCACCATGCACTGTGGATCGACCCCGCGGATTCGCGCCGCATGCTGGGCGGGGGCGACGGCGGCGCCACCGTGACCCTCAACGGAGGCCGCACCTGGTCGTCGGTCGAGAACCAGCCCACGGGGCAGATGTACAACGCGTCGGTGGACGACGACTTCCCCTACAACGTCTGCGCGCCGCAGCAGGACAACACGAGCATCTGCGTGCCGAGCCGCTCCGACGAGGGGGCGATCTGGGACTACCAGCGCTGGACGACGGCGGCGGCCGAGAACGGGGGGATCGCGGTCCACCCCGACCGGCTCGACGTGAGCTACGGGGGCGACCACCACTGGATCGCCCGCGTGGACCGCTCGACGGGCGAGCGCCGCTGGATCTCGGTCTGGGGCGAGAATTACTACGGCACGGGTGAGGACCAGTTGCGGTACCGGCAGGTGTGGGACGTCAAGCTCTTCCTCTCACCCCACGACCCCGGCGTGATGTACACGGCGACGCAGTTCGTCCACCGCTCGACGGACGAGGGCGAGAGCTGGGCGGACATCTCTCCCGACCTCACGCGCGCCGACGAGACCCGCTTCGAAGCGACACCCCCCTCCGACCGCGGGGAGTTCTGGGGCCTCACGCGCGAGAATGTGGGGATCGAGTGGTACGCCGCGATCGCGAGCATCGCCGAGTCGCCCGTGCGGCAAGGGGTGCTGTGGACGGGGTCGAACGACGGCCTCGTGTACATCTCGACGGACGGTGGAGGAAGCTGGGAGAACGTGACACCGCCCGACATGGAGCCCGACACATGGGTGAGCGTGGTCGAACCTTCGCGGCACGATCCGGCGTCGGCCTACGTCTCCGCCAACCGGCACATGATGGGCGACGACGCGCCATCAGTGTGGGCAACGGCCGACTACGGGGCCACGTGGCGCCGGATCGACGCGGACTTTCCCGACGACGACTTCGTGTGGGTCGTGCGCGAGGACGACGAGCAGCCCGGGCTCCTCTACGGGGGCGCGGAGTGGAGCGGCGTGTGGGTGAGCCTGGATGACGGGCAGAACTGGCGCTCGCTGCGCCTCAACCTGCCGGTCACGCCGGTGCGCGACATCAAGGTGAAGGAGGGCGACATCGTCGCGGCCACGCACGGGCGCGCGCACTGGGTCCTCGACGACATCTCGCCGCTGCGGCAACTGGCGGCGGCGGGCGCGGCACTGCGGGGCGACGGCGGAGGGCCGAGCGCGGACGACGGCGTCCGTCTGTTCACGCCGCGGCCCACGATCCGCTTCCGCGAGATGGTCACACGGGCGACGTTCGGCGGCCTCTTCATGCCGAATCCGCCGAGCGGTGTCGTCTTCCGCTACTACCTGCCCGGCGCCCCCGAGGGGGACGTCCGCCTGTCGATCCACGAGGCGGGTGACGGCGGGGTAGCGGGGCAAGAGATCCGCACCTTCTCAAGCCTGGGCGCAGCCCCGGAGCCGGGTCCCGATCCGATCGACCCGTCGGACCTCGTGGAGCCGGGGCTCCCCGCCGAGGCCGGGGCGAACGCCTTCGAATGGGACATGCGGTATCCGGAGCCCGTCGACTGGGTGCCGAAGACGCTCTACCGGCACCGCGACCCGTACGGGCCGCTGGCGCCGCCGGGCCGGTACGAGGCGCGGCTGGCGGTGGACGGCGAGACGTACCTGGTCCCGTTCGAGATCGTACCGGATCCGCGCGTGGCGACGCCGCAGGCCGAGTTCGACGAGCAGTTCGGGTTCCTGATGGCGATCCGGGGGAAGATCGGCGAGAACCACCGCGCCGTGTCCCGCATCCACAACCTGCGGCGGAGGATCGTGGAGGCGATCGAGGGCGCGGCGGGGACGGAGGGCGCGGCCGACATCGCGCGCGCCGGGGCCGAACTCGACGCCCGGCTGTGGGAGATCGAGGACCAGTTGCGTCAGTTCCGGCCCTCGCGAGAGCACCGGGCCAAGCAGGAACTCATCAACTGGCCGGTCCGTCTCGACGACAAGTTCGCGAAACTGCTCGAACACGCGGAGGCATCGGACGCGGCCCCGACTTCGCGCGACCGCATGCTGTTCGACGACCTGTCGGAACGTCAGGAGGAACAGATCGAGGAACTCGGCTTCATCGAGGAAGGCGAGGCGGCCCGCTTCTTCGACGCGGCCGAGCGCGGAGGCTAGCTTGTGACTTGATTGGTCTTTATGCCAAGACTAGATTGGTCTTATGGCTAGCGTATCGATTTCAGCCCTCAAGGCCAATCTCTCGCGCTACCTTCGCCACGTCCGGCGGGGCGGCGAGGTCCAGATCCTCGACCGCGGCGTGCCGGTCGCCAGGTTGACGGCGCCCGAGCCGGGGGGCGACGACGCCGTCCGCGACCGGCTGGTTGCCGATGGTCTTCTCCGGCCCCGTGCGGGCCCGGCCGCATCGATTCTCGACACCCCTCCCGTTGAGCTGCCGACGAGCATTTCGCCGGCCCTGGCGGAGGACCGGAGCGACCGGCTGTGAAGTATTGGGACGCGTCGGCCCTTGTCCCACTGATCGTCGCCGAGCCCGGTAGCCGGTTGGCTCAAGCGTGGCTTCTGGAAGACGACCACGTCGTCACGTGGGCCTGGACGAGGACGGAGATCACGAGCGCGATTGAGAGGCGCGCGCGCGAAGGGGCGCTGACCCGGCGGCAGCGGCGGACGGTTCTCGACCGCCTTCGCAGCTTCGCGGCCGGCTGGGACGAAGTGATCGATGTGCTCTCCGTGCGTGCGCGGGCGAATGCGGTGCTGGCGCGGCACCCCCTCCGGGCCGCGGACGCCGGTCAACTTGGCGCCGCCCTGCTGGTGAACGAGCAGCTCTCGGACCCGCTCGTTTTTCTTTGCCTCGATCAGCGTCTCAGCGACGCCGCCGAGCGGGAAGGCCTCGGCGTGGCCGACACCGGCGATTGAAGTCGACGGGGGTCGGCAGCGGCTAGCGCCGCCAGACCCCGACGCCGTTCTCGTAGACGATCTCGGTGCCGTAGGGGCGCGACAGTTCGGCAAGGTGCTCGATGATCTGGCGGCCCAGTTCCTCGGGCGCGATCCGCGGCGTGCCTCGCCTGCCGCGCGGCGCCTTCCAGCTGAGTTCGATCGGGTGGAAGATGATCTCGACCACCTCTTCGCCCTCGAAGGTCGCGACCGGAACGACGCTCTCGTACCACTCGGACCCGATGGGGAAGCCCGTCGTGGGGTTTCCGTCCTCATCCACCTGGAAGCGCGTGTCGTAGATCTCCGACGCGAGCCGGTCGAGCGGAAGCCCGTAGCGGTCGCGCTGGTCGGAGGGCATGGGGTCGATCGTCTCGTTCTGGAAGATGAAGTTCGCGAGCGAGTAGAAGATCGGCCGGCCCCTGTAGATCTCCACGCCGCGGAGCTGGTGCGGCCCGTGGATGATGAACGTGTTCGCCCCCGCGTCGATCGTCTGCCGCGCGAACTCCTCCATCCACGCCGGCGCCGTCACGAAGGCGTTGCCGGGCTCGTGCGAGTGGCTGTTCACGACGACGTAGTCGGCCTGGTCCGTGGCGTTCCGCACCTCGTGCAGAACCCGTTCGCGGTCGACGTCGTTGAGTGACACGGTCGCGCGGTCCTCATCGCCCGGAAACACGGTGGAACCGAACACGCGGACGGGCGCGTTCGGGTCGTCCGACACGTTCGCGCCCTGCCGACGCGCCACGTCCCGCAACGCGGCCATCGTTTCCGGCGACCCCTCGTAGCGCGTGCTCAGCCGCAGCGGGTTCAGCCCCGGGCGACCCTGCACCGTGGGCCCGGCCTTCCCGGCGCGCGACATGGGCGTGAAGGTCGACGCCATCCCGATGAGCGCGATCCGCCCCTTCGGCGTCTCCAGGTATCCGGGGCGGCTGGCCCAGCCCAGGTTCTCGCCGGTCCCCGAGTGGATGAGCCCCCACTCGTCCATCAGCCGGTTCGTGAGGCGCATGCCCTCGACCCCGTAGTCCGTCGAGTGGTTGTTCGCCCGGTTGTAGAGGTTGAACCCCATGTCCACGAGGTCCTTCAGCGTCTCGGGCGACCCCACCTCGTAGTTGCCGCCGTTCTCCGCGGCCGGCCAGCCGGAGAACTCCTGCAGCCGGAACACCGACTGCTCGAGGTTCAGAAAGGCCGCATCCGTGGCCCGGATGATGTTGGCCAGATCGTGGAAGCCCGGGTCGCCGGGGTGATCGAACGGCGCCGTACGCCGGTTCATGATCACATCCCCCACCGCGGACAGCGTCCAGCGCGTCTCGGAATCGATCGGCGAAAGGCTCTGCGCTCGGATTTTCGACCCGATGGCCGGGGCCAGGGCGGCAAGAGATAGAACGAAGCAGAGAGCGAGAAGAGCGGGGCGGCGCATAGGGTCCTCCTGGTGACGTGCCGGGGCATCCATGCCTCTCACCAACGTACGGAAAGCACCGATACGCGCGCATGCGCCGGCGGCGCGCAGAATGCTGCGAACGGAACGGCCGTGCTGCGCGGACACTGCGATAACGGATCGTTATTATGCGTCGTATACGGCGTGTTATACGTGTATTTGCCGTAAACACGCCATATGTTGCGTAATGGACGCAGACACGCTCCGTGCCTAGATTGGCTTCGTTTACGCGTCACCAAGACAGGTCGCGCTTGGCCATGGACCACGAATCGGACTGGAGCGCCGGCATATGGGAACCATCGTCGCCACGAGCCGCACACCGGATGTGATGCGGGAACTGGGCGCGCGGCTCAAGGCGTTGCGCCTCCGACAGAACCTCCGCGTGAAGGATCTGGCCGCCCGTGCCGGAGTCGGAGCCCGAACGATCGACCGGGTGGAAGCCGGGCACAGCGTGGGCACGGAGACGCTGGTGCGGGTCATGCGCGGCCTGGGGCGGGTCCAGGCGTTCGAGGGCCTTATTCCGCCTCCGGAACCATCTCCCTACGAAATCGAGCAACTGAAGGGCAAGCTGCGCCAGCGCGCCTCCGGACGACCGCCGCCGGAGCCGGCTTCGTGAACGGATACACAACGGTCGGCGTGCAACTGTGGGGACGCGACGTGGGTCTCCTCCTCGAAACGGACGACGGCCGGATCACGTTCGAGTACGACCGCGGGTTCCGGGATTCCCGACTCGAGATTTCGCCGATTCACCTGCCGCTTGATCGCTTGGGGCCGGTCTCCTTCCCCGAACTCGCCAGCAGGCCCGCGTTCCTGGGACTCCCCGGCGTGTTCGCCGATGCGCTGCCGGACCGGTTCGGCAACGCCGTGATCCGGCGCTATTTCGAGGCGCGGGGGCGCCCGGAGGACGCATGGTCGCCGCTCCAGCGACTGCTCTACGTGGGAGATCGCGCGATGGGCGCACTGGCGTTTCAGCCTCCGCACGACCCTGGTCCGGGCACCGAGGAGGCGCTGGAGGTACAGGCGCTCGTCGACCAGGCTCGACGCGTGATCGAGGGGGATGTCTCCGTCGCGGTGCCCGAGATGATGCAGGTGGGAGGAAGCGCGGGCGGCGCGCGGCCCAAGGCGCTGATTCTTTGGGATCGCACGACCGGACGGGTGAGATCGGGCTTCGCTCACCCGGAAGGCGGCGAGGAATCGTGGCTCATCAAGTTCGACGGTGTGAGCCGCGACGCGTCGGGCCTGGGCATGCACGCCCACCGACACCCCGGTCCCTGGGGTCGCGTCGAATACGCCTATTCCCGCATGGCGCGAGACGCCGGGATCCGGATGGCGGAGACCCACCTGCTGCACGACGGCGACCTGGCCCACTTCATGACCCGACGCTTCGACCGTGCGGATTCCGACCGACTCCATCTGCACAGCCTCGGTGGCCTGCAGCACATCGACTTCAACGACCAGTTCGTGTTCAGCTACGAGGGCTGGTTCGACTCGATCCGGGCCCTGGAGATGGGGCAGGCATCGGTGAACGAGGCGTTCCGGCGCATGGTGTTCAATGTCGCGACGGTCAACTTCGACGACCACGTCAAGAACTTCGCGTTTCTCATGGGTCCGGCCGGCCGCTGGCGGCTCGCGCCCGCCTACGACCTGACCTACGCGGAGAACGACGCCTGGACGCGCCAGCATCAGATGTCGGTCAACGGGCGCTTCCGCGACATCAAGCGGACGGATCTGCTCCGAGTGGGACGCACATTCGACGTACCGGCGGCCGGAAGACGCATCATCGAGCAAGTGATCGAGGCGCTGGACGGCTGGTCGGCCTACGCCGATGCGGCAGGCGTCCCGGAGGACATGGCAACCTTCCTGGACGACCGTTTCGAGCGAGAGATCGGAGTCAGCCGCTCATGACGAAGTAGCCGCCGCGGCGGCGCGGTCGAGGAGGGTCTGGTAGCGGGCGTCGGCTTCCTGTACGCGCGGTTCGAGGCGGAGGCGCTGCGGTTCCCATTCCTCCTCGAGGAGGCGGGTCGTCTCCCAGTATTCGAGGTCGCCCGCGGGCCGGATCGGCTCGGTGAGCAGTTCCTGGAGCTTGGCCCGGTGGCGGGCGACGAGTTCGGGCACGGCCTCCAGCTTCCACCACGGATCGTCCTCCACGACGACGAACACCGGGGCGCTGTGCGCGACCGTCATGTCCCGCTCCCCGTCGCGGTCGCCGAAGGCGCGGACGGCGACCCACAGGCTCTCGTCCGCCTCGATCTCCGTGGCGAGCCGCAGACGGTCGCCGTCCGCGGACGCCGGGGTCGCGGTCGCGACGACCTCGCCGTGGACGACGAGTTCCAGCCGGTTCAGGCGATCGATGTCGGGGTTCAATGACGCCTCCGTCACGATCTCGAGGCTCTGCCCGCGCGCGACGCGAAGCTCGGAGCCCATCTCGCGTCCGTTCACGCGGAACTCGAGGAAGGGCCCGTTGCTCACGTAGGTGTGGCCCGAGCGGTAGGCGTTGTACCACTCGTTCGGGGCGAACGGTCCGTCCAGCTTCACGTACGTGCGCTCGACCCCCGGTAGGGTCGGGCCGAAGTACGGGTAATCCGCGCCGGCGATGGGGCGGACGTTGAAGCCGAGGTTCAGGAAGCTGTACCAGATGTCGTCGTACAGGCGCCCGCCCTGCAGGACCTCGATGAAGTCGACGAGGTCGAACGGCACGTCGAGCGCCAGCCCCCGCTCGCCGTTGAAGAGTTGGCCCATGTGCGCGTAGCCGGAGATTCCGCCCTGCGCGCGCGACGCCTCGAACACGCGGTGGTAGAGGAAGTAGGACTCCGGGTCCGGGCGGATGGGGCGCTGCAGGTTGTGGTGGATCGTGTGCCCGCGGTGGACCGTGCGCGGGTCCTCCTGCCCGGACACGAGCGCGTGGCCTTCGCGCACGTACTGTCCGGCCTCCCCCCACGCCGGCTGCTTGAAGTGGGTGACGGCGATGTTCCCCATCTCGAGCAGGTTCGCCACGTGGATGTCCTCGGCCGCGATCTGGGCCCACACGGCGTCGTCCTCGGCGTGTTCGCGCGCGATGTGCACATGGGAATCGCCGGAGTACCAGCCCTCCGCGGGGAGGTTCGCGTAGCGTTCGAGCGAGACCGTGAGATCGGTCGTCTCATCCGGGCGCACCTCGATGGTCCGCTCGTAGCCGCGGTATTCGGGCCCCCGCGTCGCGACGAGTTCGTAGCTACCGACGGGGAGGCGGGCCTCGTACTCGCCGTCGACGTAGAAGGCGAGGCGGTGTTCGGAGGGCCACCACGTGCGCGGGTTCACCCACAGGAGCCGGACCTCGTCGACGAAGCGGTGCACGAGCACGGAGCGCTCGGAGGGGAGCGGAGCGCGGCCGGTTTCGTCATACAGACCGAACCGTGCGGGGACCGGACGCCCGCTCGCCGCGTCCTCGACCGCCAGGCGCAGCGTGCCGTAGCCGTCCGGGACGGGCGTGGCGTGGCTGCGCACGACCTCGATGTCGCACAGGGCGATCCCCTCCGGGCCGCCGATGGCGAGATCCGTGTCGCGGATGCCGTGCGCGGCGAAGCGCGCGCGATCGAGCGTCACCCGGGCGGTGGCGAAGGTCGAGCCGGACTCGGGTTCGATGGTGGCCGACTCGCCGATCCCGTCGCCGCCGTTGTCGTTGAACCCGACGCTGAACGGGCCCGTGAGTTCCGGCGCGTAGGTGACCACGAGGTCGACGGGCTCATCGATGTCGAACGCAAACGCGTCGTCGATGTCGAGCGCGAAGAGGGGGCCGACGACGCACGTCAGGTCGGCGATGTCGCGCGTCTGGAACGGGTTGCCGCGGGCGTACATGCCGAGTTCCGAGCGGGCGACGCCGAGCGTGCGGGCGATGTTCTCGCGCGGCCACTCGAGTTCGACGACGAAGCGGGCCTCGCTGCCGTGCGGCGGCGAAGGTGCGCCCTCCCCCGCCGGGCCGGCGGCTCCCGAGACGAGGAGGCCGGACCCGACGAGCAGGCAGATCCGGCGGACGCGGGCGGTCACCGCTCGTACACGACCCGGCCGCCCACCACGGTCAGATCGACCTCCATCGATTCCAGGCATGGGTCCTCGCACTCCAGCACATGGTCCGCCGTCACGACGAGGTCGGCGGCCATCCCGACCTCGAGCGTCCCCTTCTCTTCCTCTTCGAACGTGAGGTGCGCGTACGCGCTTGTCGCCGCGCGCAGCGCCTCCTCGCGGCTGATCGCCTGGGAAGGATCCAGCACGCCGGCGCTGATCGTGCCGCGCGTCGTGAAGTGGTGCAGCATCCACCACGGGTCCCACGGGACGACGGGGGAATCCGTGCCCAGCGACACCGGGATCCCGGCGTCGAGGTAGGCGCGCACGGGCGTGGTCCAGGCCGCGCGCCACGCACCCCAGTACTTCACCAGACTCGGCGCCGCCACGTAGAGGTGGTTCTGCGCCGTGACGGAGAGACCGAGCGCCCGCATGCGCGGGAAGTGGTCGTCGCGCGGGATGAATCCGTGTTCGATGACCCAGCGCAGGCCGTCGATCGGCGCGTCGGCGTGCGCGGCCTCGTAGCCGTCGAGGACGAGGTCGATGGCCGCGTCGCCCACCGCGTGCGTCGCGACCCGCCAGCCCTGCCGGTGGAGTTCGCGGACGGTCTCGATGAAGCGCTCGGTGGGCACGGTCTGCAGGCCGTGGAAGGTGCCGCCCTCGCCCCACGGTTCCTCGTACGGCTCGCGCATGAGGCCGCCCTCGAAGCCGCCGTCCACGCCGAGCTTCACGCCGCCGACGCGGAGCCATGCGTCGCCCTCGCCCATGGCGGGCCAGGTGGCGAGCGCGTCGGCGAGCGGCGGCGCCCCGGCGCCTCGGGGGGCGCGGAGGACGTAGTTGACCCGCAGGGTGAGCCGACCCTCGTCCCGTAGCCGCTCGATGGCCCGGTACTGCTCGGGGGGGCCGCCCGGGTACCGGATGCTCGTCAGGCCGCGGGAGTTGAGCGCGGCGTACTCCTCGGCCAGTGCGTCGAGGACGACCGCCGGGTCGGGCGGCGCGGCGGCCGGCAGCATCACGAGATCCTTGGCGCGGTCGACGAGTTCGCCGTTCAGCCGCCCGTCCGGGTAGCGGCCGATGCGGCCGCCCGGCACCTCCGGCGTCGCTTCGTCGATGCCCCAGCGGGCGAGCGCCGGGCTGTTCAGCACGTACTCGTGCCCGCCGCGGACGACGACGACCGGCTGCCCGGGCACCGCGCCGTCGAGATCGTCCCGGTAGGGGAGGCGGTGCTCGGCGAGCTGCCCCTCGTGCCAGTCGCGGTTCGTGACGATCAACTCGCCCGGCGCCGTCTCCAGCGCGGCGGCGGCGATCGCGTCGATCACGTCCGCCATCGATCGCGCGCCGGTCAGGTCGACGCCGGGGCCGCCCCCGATGCCGTGGTAGTGGTTGTCCGTGAGCCCCGGGATCACGGTCCGCCCGCCCAATTCGACGACCCGTGTGTCCGGCCCCGCGAGCACCCGAACTTCCTCCGACGTTCCCACCGCCGCCACGCGGCCGTCGGCGACCGCCAGCGCCTCCACCGTCCCCGGCTCCCCCATCGTGAGGATCTCCCCGTCGACGAGGACGAGATCCGCCGCCTCGGACGGGGCCTCCGAGCAAGCCGCGAGTCCGAGCGCCGCGACCCCAAGCGCCGCCAGCCAGACCCCGGCCCGCGAAGGCAGGATCTTCGCCATCACGGGCCCCCTCCCGTCTCCCGGCGCAGGAGCCTGCCGGGCTGCGCTTCCGTCAGCGCGGCGCCGTCGATCACCGGCACGCCGTTCACGAACACGTAGTCCATCCCCTCGGCATAGCGCATCGCGTCCCCGAACCGGGCCATGTCCCGCACCTCCTCCGGATCGAAGATGACGAGGTCCGCCGCCATCCCCGGCGCGATCAGGCCCCGGTCCGCCAGCCCCAGCCGGCGGGCGGCGAGCGAGGTCATGCGGCGCACGGCATCCTCCAGACTCAGGATCCCGTCCTCCCTCACGTACTTCGCGATCACGCGCGGGAAGGCCCCGAACGCCCGCGGATGGGAACTCGCCGTGGTCGCCGGGTTCACCGGGGAGGCGTCGGTGTCGATCATCACGAACTCGGCGCGGAGCGCCTGCCACTTCTGCTCCTCGTTCATGCTCTCCGGGTTCACGCTCACGCCGCCCGCCTGCACGAGATCGAAGAACGCGTCCCAGGGATCCGTCCCGAGGAGGTCCGCCGCCTCGGCGACCGAGAGGTTGATCACCCGCTCGTCCACCTCGTCGGAGGCGGAGACGATGAGGACCTTGTCCCAGTCCATCCCCACGTGGCGGTACCAGTTCTCCCAGTCCGACGTCGTCTCCACCTCGCGGCGGAGTTGGGCCCGCACCGCGGGGTCGGACAGGGTCTCCAGGAAGGGATCCCTGCCGCCCGCGTAGTGCCGCGGATGGAGGAAGGACCCGAGGCCGATCCCGTTCCGGATGTAGGGATAGATGTCCGCCGTCACGTCGATCCCGGCCACCCTCGCCGAGTCGATGAGGGCGAGGGCCTCGGCCATCAGCGGCCAGTTCTCCTGTCCCGCGGCTTTGAGGTGGTAGATGTGGACGGGGGTGCCGGCGCGGACGCCGATCTCGATCGCTTCGCGGATCGCCTCCAGGACGGAGTGCGATTCGTTCCGCATGTGCGTGAAGTAGGTGCCGCCGTACTCGCCCGCGACGCGCGTGAGTTCGACGAGTTCCTCCGTCGTCGCGTACACGGCGGGCGGATAGATGAGAGACGTGGAGGTCCCGACGGCCCCGTCCTCCATCGCCTGCCGCACGAGCGCCTTCATCTCCTCGAGCTGTTCGGGCGTCGGCTGCACGTCCTCCTCGCCCAGGACCACGCGGCGCACCTGGGTGAGTCCCACGTCGTGCACGACGTTGATCGGGATCCCGATGCGCTCGACGTGCGCGAAGTACTCGGCGTACGTCCTCCAGCGCAGTTCCTCGCCGTTCACCACCGGACCCCGGGGCTGCGTGGCCTCGCTCTGGGGCGCGGCCGACCCGCCCTCGCCGGAGAGGTAGGTCGTGATCCCCTGCCGGAGCTTGCTCTCGGCGCTCGGGCGATCCGTGATGAGGACGACGCTCGACTGGCCCATCATGTCGATGAAGCCGGGGCTCACCACGCGATCCGCCGCGTCGATCGTGCGCGCCGCCGGGTGTCCCGCGAGGTTCCCGACCGCCGCGATCCGGTCCCCGCGCAGGCCGACGTCGCCCCGCACCCAGGGGTTCCCCGCCCCGTCCACGATCCGCGCCCCCGTGATGAGCACGT
>VXMQ01000055.1 GCA_009841015.1 Candidatus Palauibacter denitrificans
GGCCAGCCCCCGCCCGCGCCGCTCCCTCCCGGGCTGGAAGACCGCGTCGAGGAGGCGAGCCAGATGCGGAAGGCGATCGCCCGCCGGCTCGGCCAGTCGATCGGGCCCGTCCCCCACTTCTTCCTCACGACCGAGGTCGACATGGGCCGGGCGCTCGAATTGCGCGCGGATCTCAACGCGCGCTTCGCGGACGGCAAGATCGGAGTGACGGACCTGCTCCTGAAGGCGACGGCGGAGGCACTGAACCGCCACCCGGCGGTCAACGCGTCGTGGGAGGGGGACGCGATCCGGTACCATGGCGCGGTCCACCTCGGCATCGCGGTGGCGCTCGACGAAGGCCTCATCACGCCGGTGCTGCGCGACGCGGGCCGGAAGGGGCTGCGGCAGATCTCGGTCGAGGCGCGGGACCTCATCGCCCGGGCGCGGGCGCGCAAGCTCGCGCCGGAGGAGTACCAGGGCGGGACCTTCTCGGTCAGCAACCTCGGCATGTTCGAGATCGACCAGTTCACGGCGATCATCAACCCGCCGGAAGCCGGCATCCTCGCCATCGGCCAGACGGTCGAGAAGCCCGTCGCGGTGGACGGCCAGGTCGTCGTCCGCAAGCGGATGCGGGTGACGATGTCGTGCGATCACCGCGTCATCGACGGCGCCACGGGCGCGGCGTTCCTCGGCGCCTTCAAGGCGATGCTCGAGAACCCCCTCGAGATGATCCTCTAGAGAAAACCAGAGAGCGAAGGGATAGATGTCGGACACATACGACGTCGTCGTAGTCGGGGCCGGACCGGCCGGCTACGTGTGTGCGATCCGGGCCGCGCAACTCGGCCTCCGGACCGCCTGCGTCGAGAGCGGGTCGTACGAGGGCGGCCTCGGCGGCACCTGCCTCAACTGGGGCTGCATCCCCGCCAAAGCACTGCTCGAGAGCGCCGCGCTTGCGCACAACCTGCAACACCACGGCGCCCGCATGGGCGTGAAGCCGGTCGAGGTGGAGTACGACTTCTCCGCGGCCGTGAAGCGAAGCCGCATCATCACCCGGAAGCTCACGGCCGGCGTGAAATACCTGCTCGGGAAGAACAAGGTCGACATCGTGCAGGGCCGCGGACGGCTGGCGGGGGCGGGCCGCGTGGCGGTCGAGGCGGAGGACGGCGAAACCCGGGAGATCGCGACCCGAAACGTCGTCTTCGCAACCGGTTCCGTGATGAAGACCTTCCCCGGCTTCGAACTGGACGGCGAGAAGGTCATCGGCAGCCGGGAGGCGCTCGGTCTCCAGGAACTCCCGGCGAAGATGGCGATCGTCGGGGCCGGATTCGTGGGCGTCGAGTTCGCCGATGTCTTCAACGCCTTCGGCGTGGATGTCACGCTGATCGAGGCGCTCGACACGCTCGTGCCGCTCGAGGACCCGGAGATCGGGAAGGCGCTCGACCGCTCGTTCAGGAAGCGCGGCATCCGCAATCTCACGAACACCCGCGTCAAGCACCTGGACCGCGACGCGAGCCCGATGGTCCTCACGGTGGTGAACCCGGACGGCAGCGAGACCGCCGAGGAGACGGATCTCGTGCTCATGGCCGTCGGTCGGCGGCCTGTGAGCGAGAACCTCGGCCTCGAGAAGAACGGGGTCGCCGTGGAGGACGGTTTCATCCGGATCGACGAGTGGTGCCGGACGAGCCAGCCCGGCGTCTACGCGATCGGGGACGTGGCCGGGCAGCCGATGCTGGCGCACGTCGGATCGCACGAGGGCATCGTCGCCGCTGAGCATATCGCCGGCGTGGCCAAGCACCCGATGACGTACGGGAACATCCCCTCCGTCGGGTACTGCCATCCCGAGGTCGCCTCGATCGGCATGTCCGTGGCGCAGGCCGAGGAGGCAGGCCACGAGGTCGTCACGGGCAAGTACCCGCTCGGGGCTCACGGGCGAGCTCTGACCGCCGAATCCGCGGACGGTTTCGTGAAGATCGTGGCGGACGCCAAGTACGGCGAAGTGCTGGGCGTCCACATGATCGGTCACAACGTGAGCGAACTCGTGGCCGAGGTCGGCATGGCGCGCGAACTCGAAGCCACGCTGGACGAGATCGTGGGTCACGCGCACGCACACCCCAGCATGGCCGAGGCCGTGATGGAGGCCGCGTTCGCCGCGCTCGGGCGCTCGATCCACATGTAGGCTGGCGGGGGCAGGCGAGGCAGGCGGAGCTTCGATGAGCGGCGAGCGGGAACTCCGGGTGGTCGACCTCGGCCGCCGCGAGTACCGGGAGGTGCTCGAGCTTCAGCGCTCGATCGCGCGCTGGCGGCGGAACTCTCCGCCGGATCACGACCTCCTGCTCCTCGTCGAACACCTGCCGGTGATCACCTTCGGGCGGGGATCGAGGGAGGACGTCACGCCCCCCGACCCGGCATGGCTCGCCGAGGCGGGGCTGGACCTGGTCGAGATCGAGCGCGGCGGCGACCTCACCTATCATGGCCCCGGCCAGCTCGTGGGCTACCCGATCCTGGACCTCCGGGCGCACCGGAAGGACCTCCACTGGTATCTGCGCCGCATCGAGGAGGTGCTGCTGCGCGTCCTCGCGGAGCGCGGCCTCCCCGCGTTCCGGGTCGAGTCGTACACCGGAGTGTGGACGGGTTCTCCACCCGCCGGGAGCCTCGACACGGGTGAGGACGACGGCTTCGGAACGGTCGTCGCCGGACGCGCGGACGCCCTCATCGGGGCCGGCGCGATTCGCAAGGTCGCTTCGATCGGCGTGCACGCGAGCCGCTGGATCACCTGGCACGGCTTCGCGCTCAACGTGACGCCCGAGCCTCTCGCGAACTTCAGCGGCATCGTCGCGTGCGGCATCCAGGGCGTCCGCATGACGAGTCTCGCGTCCGAGGGCGCCTCCTTCACCCTGGAAGAGGCCGGCGAGGCCGTCGTGCGCGCCTTCCCCGCCGCGTTCCCGAGCCTCGCGCCGTCACCGGTGCCGGCAGCCGGCCTGCGCATCTGATGTTCCCGCGGGAACTCGGCCTGCGCGTCTGACGTTCCCGCGGGGCTGTTGAGCACCCCGGGCTAGCGGTTGAACGGTGACGCGTCGTTGGCCACGAGCACCCTGTTCATGTCCACATGGATGGTCACGTGCGTTTCGATGAGCGGCGCCCCCGGGTCGACTCCGTCGTACAGCGCGAGCGGCGTGTAGATGTCCATCGCGTAGCGTGGGTTGTCCGGGACATAAGGGGGAACGATGGGGAGGGTGCCGGGATCCCCCTCGTTGATGTTGTCGTTCTGGTCGATCTCGCGGAGCATCATCGGCAGTTTGATCCCCAGATCCGCGAGTCGGCGCCCCTCGAGGAAGAGGATTTCCTGGCGCGCCAGCCAGAGCGAGTGCCAGAGTTCGTCAACGCTGGCGAGCGATCCCACGCTGTCGGCCCGCAGCGATGTTGCCGAGACGTTCGGGACCGCAAGCCCTTCCCCGGGACGGTCCGCAACGAGGCCGGGCCTGAAGGGGCTGTCGGCATCGGCTCTGACGACGATCTCCGAACTCCTCGGGCGCAGGCTCAGATCCGCGTTGCGGCGTTCGTCGATGTCGTCGAAGAACACCGTGCCTCTCTCACCCGCCAGGGTGATCGCGCTCGCCAGGTGCCTCCGTGCAGTGGCCACGTTGCCCGAGGCCAGCGCGACTTCGGCCAGAATCAGGTGCATCTCCTCGGCCTTGGCGACAGGGATGGCGGAATCTCGCCCAGTGTACTTGGGATCGAGAAAGTCGAGCCGCGGAAGCGGCTGCATGTCCTGCAGCGCGCGCAGGACCAGGAAGGCCACGGGCGTGTTGGTGAGAAGCTCCTCGTCGTAGGAGGGGGCGAACAGGAAGTCGGGCGCCGAACTCAACACGGCGTTCGCCGCCGCGGCCGCAGCTCCCGCATCGCCGAGCAGGCGATGAGCCCGGGCCAGCGCCGCGTGGGCCTGTAGTCCGAAACCCGCGCCGGCTTCGAAGTCGCTGATCGCCCTGGCCAGCGCGGCCTCGGAAGGCTGCGGCGCCCCATCCTCCTCGTGGGGGGCGTATGAGAAGACCTCGCCCATCGTCAGGAAAGACATGCCGCGGTAGTAGTGGGCCTCCGCGACGAGCTCCGGCGGAGCCTCCGGATCGCCGGGCACGACTTCGTCGATGACGAAGTCGGCCAGGGCGCGGAGTTCCTGAACGTTCCAGTACACGCCCGTGACGCTGGTCCCCGTCGAATTCACATAGTCCGGCGTTACCCGGCGCGGTTCGTCCAGATCCACGGGGATCCCCGTTCCGTGGATCGAGTAGTTGTCGGTGATGACTTCCGCGACCACGTAGGCATTGATCATCCTGGCGAACTGTGCCCTCAACCCCGGAAGAAGCGCCTCGGTCAGATCCGCGGCCTCCGCCAGATCCTCGTCGGTGGTCCTCGGGTTGTTGACCCGCGTGGGGTCGATGGCATCGCAGCCGACGGCGGCAAGGAGGAGGAACGCCGGCCCGGAGCGGGCGATTCCCCTGCGGAGCGCGGCGGCGAGTTTCCGGTCGATCATCGCTCGTCGCCTAGAGCACGACTTCGATGCCGAACCTAAACGTCCGGTTCGGGGGCAGTGTGATGCTGCTCTCACTTCCCAGCCGGAGACCGTCGCCGCTCAACCCGTTGAGCTCCCCGTCGATCATCCGGTTCCTGGACCAGATCCACAGGTTGCGGCCGTTGATGTAGACCGTGGCGCGACTGGCCCGGAAGGCTCCCGCCACGCCCTCGGGCAGATCGTACCGCAGCGACACTTCCCGGAGCTTGAAGAAGTCGCCGTCGTAGAGGAACGCGGACCTGGCCGCGCTCTGGCTGTACTTGCCGTGCACCGAGCCGTCGGTGCGGTACTGCGTGGGGAATGCGTAGGCACAGCCCTCGGCCGCACCCTCGCCGGTGCCGCAACGAACGAATTCTCGACGGTAGATGCCGTTGAAGGTCGCCCAAACGGAACCGTAGTCGAACACATCGTGTCCGCCGGCCCCGTCGGCCAGCGCGCTGATGGTCAGGGCGTTGCCGATCGAGACCGTCGTGTTGACGCTGCCGCTCTTGTCGGGCACGGGGAACGTGCCCGTGAATCTCCGCTCGGAGGCATCGGGGAGCCCGTCTCCGTTGGTGTCGACCGGTGTGGTCAGATACCAGGCGCCCACCGGACCGCCGCGGCAATTGCCGCCGTTCCGGCCGCTCGGATCCCAGCAACCCGTCACCCGCTTCTGGTCGCCCTCCGCGCTGAAATCCGAGATTCCTCCCATGTCGGTGACTTCGTTGTGATTGTAGTTGAAGGTCCCGCCGATGCTCCACGCCAAGGCCCGGGTGTTGAGCAGTTGAAGGTTGACCGCGACCTCCAGGCCTCGGTTCAGGATCTCTCCCACGTTCTCCTGCTGCGTGCCCTGGCCGGTCACGGGCTGGCGCGGCACCTGGAAGAGGGCGTCCGCCGTGCGCGCTTCGTACACGGTGAAGTCCAGACCGATCCTGTTGTCGAGGATGGCCGCATCGATGCCGGCCTCGACCGTCGAGGTCCGCTCCGGACGCAGGTCCGCGTTGCCGGGGTTGTCGAATCTGGGCGCCGACTCCCCGTGGAACGAGGCGGAAGTGAAGGTGCGGTCCTTCAGGAAAGCTCCGGGGAACTTCCCCGTCTGTCCGTAGGCGCCGCGGATCTTGAGCTCGTCGACGAGCGGGACGCCGACGTCCTCGGAGAGCATGTACGAGGCAGTGGCCTTCGGATAGAACTCGGTGTCGATGTTGTCGCCGAAGCTCGATCCGGCGTCGACCCGGAAGCCGGCGCCGATGTAGAGCTTGTCCCAAAGGCTCAGCCTTTCTTCGACGTACACCCCGCCGTTGAACACCTCGGAATTGAACTCGCCGGCGGTGATGATCGCCGCGGAGCCGAAGTCGCTGTTGCCGGGAAGCGCGAACGTGCGCCCCTGGCCCCAGATGACGCTCTCGTCCTCCCGGAAGCCCTGTACCCCGACAGTGAGCGATGAGCCGACCGAGCCGCCCTCGTTCTCCCATTCCCAGGTCGCGCCGGCATCCAGCGACACCGACGTGAAGGACCGGTCCCAGCGGGCCAGCTGGCCGGTCGGTTCGCCCGGCGTGAAGCCGATGGGATCGAACTGCCGCTGCTGGTTGTTACGGTTGTCCGTTCCCAGCCTGATCTTCGCGGTCAGATCGTCGCGGATGTTCCAGCGGGCTCCGGCCGAGAGGATGAAGCGATTGACCCACTCGTCGATTTCGGGCATCAGGAAGATGTCGAGCGCATCCCGCAGCGTGGAGGCGCCGGAGAAAAAAAGCGCGTCCCCGACCTCGAACGTGGTCAGCGGATCCTCGATCGAGGCACCGTTGTAGAGCCGCTCGAAGTTGTGCCGCACATAGCTGCCGGAGAACTCGAGCGTGAAGTTGTCGGCCGGGGAGGCCTGCAAGCCGCCGCGAATGTTGTAGTTGGTGCTGGCGTCTCTGGGTTGCGTACCCGTTCGATCTTCCAGACGGCCGCTCACGCTGTAGGTGACCTCCGCCGATCCACCCGACGCGCCCAGATAGTAGTTCTGAACGTGCCCCTGCTGGAAATACAGGTCCCGCATGAATGTCTCGGCGATTTCACCCGACTCGACCCGCTCCGGGAAGATCAGACCCATGTCGAAGACGTACTTGAGTTCCGGCAGCTCGATCCCCTGCTCGAGGCGGGCGGTGATGCGCGGCGCACCCGGCGTTCCCTTCCTGGTGAAGATCTGGATCACGCCCGTTGCGGCATCGGATCCGAACAGCGTGGACGCCGCCCCGCCCTTCGTGACCTCGATCCGCTCGATGTCGCTCGTCAGCAGGTCCGCGAGCGCGGAGGACTGCTCGCCCCCCGTGCCGGCCGCCGTGGACTGGTCGTTGTCCACCCGAACCCCGTCCACGTAGATGACCGGGGTCTGTGCGCCGAACACCGAGGAGACGCCGCGGAAGTTGATCAGCGACGCGGTCCCCGGGTTCGCCGACGTGGCGTTCACGGTCCCGCCGGCGACCCGGCCCTGGAGTACCTGGTCGATGGACTGGACCGGGGCCAGCTCGAAGTCCTCGGCGCTGAGTACCGTGACCGACGTGCCCAGTGCACGGCGCTCGGTCTCGGCCCCCACGCCCGTGACGACGATCTCGTTCAGCGAAATGGCCGTCAGGGACATTTCGATCTCGAGGCGGGCCGTCTCTCCGGCTGTGACGGCGACGGTCCTCTCGATCTCCGCATAGCCGATCAGGGTCACCCGCACGGTCCGCTCCCCGGCGGGCACGTCCTGCAGCAGGAAGCCTCCGGACGCGTTGGTCAGTTGCCCGATTCCGGCCCCCGCGACGAGCACCTGCGCGTCGCTGAGCGGTCGCCGCGAAGCCGCGTCCACTACCTGCCCCTGGATGGCGCCCTGGGCCTGCGCGGGGGCAACCGCTACCGCCAGAAGGACAGCACCGAGTGCGCCGCTCACCAGCCCGTTGAATTGCATGTTCCTTCCTTCTCGCGAGGCACCGACGCTGTCAGGTGAATCTCTCCGCTCGCCGCTTCCCGTTCGCACCAGCGGTGCTGGACATCGTATCGCGCCGGCGGGAACGTTGCCGAAACGGAGTTTTGGGCCGACCTTGTGGCGCGTCTCCCGCCGATGGGGGCGACCCGATGTCCGTCGCCGAACCGCCGCACAAGGATGGCTTGCGAAGATGAGTATGATTCTGGGAATCCTGCTGCTCTGCACGGTCGTCGTCGCCCTGCTGCTCGGACAGCTCGCCCGCATGTCGCTCCGGGAACGCATCCTTCAGACCACCGCCATGCTGGCCGCGGCCTTCATCTTCTACGGCCTCGTCGTGCTCCTGGAGTCCGCCACCCACTAGTCCGGCGTGACACGTCACTAGCTGGCCGGACGCTACGCGCGCGGACGGCCCCCCGCTGCCCGCCCCGCTTCCGCTGGCGTCTCAGCCGGCCGCGTTGTGGTGAACCGTTGAGGAGGATGGGCCCGCGGCGGCGGTTTCGTTCGGGCCGTGGACGATCTTCGAGCCCTGCCAGGCGGCGATGCCGATCATGAAGGTCGCGAACAGGCCCAGCAGGAGGACGAAGCGCCGCAGCCGGCGGTCGTCGCGCTCGTGCAGCGCGAAGGCGGCGAGCGCGCCGGCGGTGAAAGCGGGGACGGCCGCCCACGTGGCCCAGAAACGGTGGGTCTGCACGATGCCGGGCCGCACGAAGGTGCGGTCCGCGACGACGTCGGCGGCGGCGAGGCCGGTCAGGTAGGCGGGGGCCACAAACGCACCGGCGATGACGAGGGCCACGAGCCCCCACAGCTCGAGCGGCTCGCGGTCGCGCGCCCACCCGTAGAGGCCGACGGCGCTCCCGCTCGCGGCGAGGACGATGGGGAACGAGTGCGAGATGATGTGCAGGTGTTCCCAGCTCACCGCACTCCGCCTCCGCTCCGGGCACTGCATCGACTCATCGTCTTGACACGCCTTCCAGCCCGACTAGAATATCGCTTCCCAACTCCGCCCCCTTCGTCTAGTGGCCCAGGATACCTGGTTCTCAGCCAGGAGACAGGGGTTCGATTCCCCTAGGGGGTATGAAACGCCGCGGCGGGTCCCGACCGGATCCCCGCGGCGTTTGTCATGGCTCGACGGGTTGGGCGGACCCGGGGTCGCGTCACGGAACGTCCGGCGCGTTCAGGCTCCAGTCGTACTCGTGGTCGAGAGACCCGTCGAAATCCCGAAGCCGCTCCGCCAGATCCCCCTCGGCGTACTTCCGAAGGTGTTCGAGCACGCCCGCCTCGGAATCCCCGAAGTCCTCCTGATACCAGAAGTAGATGCTGGAGACGACACCCGACGTTTCGTCGCGGAGCGTCACGCCGCGCGGGTGATTCACGTAGTCGCGCGCCGCCTGGTCCAGGAGCCGCTCCAGGTTGTCGGCGGTGTAGGGCTCCGGGGCCAGATTCGGACAGCCGATGCTGGCGCAGTTCACGCCGTAGTGGATCCGGGCGTCCCGCCAGATGGGGCGCAGGATGTCGTGTTCGATGTTGTCCAGCGTCAGCGGGTGTCCGGCCACGCTCGCGTGGATGTCGCGCCACGGGCCCGTGGCGGGGATCAGGCCCTCGTGGATGTCCTTGATCGACTCGACGGGATACTCGTCCACGATGACCCGCAGCGTCACGGCGTTGTAGAGGTTGATCCAGTACGCCATCTGCACGTCCTTCGCGTACTGCCGCGGATCCAGTCCCTGCAGGTAGTCGATGTAGCCGGCCAGGCGCGCCCGGTCGGCGGCGTTCGCCCGCAGCTTCGCGTAGTCGACGAGGGTGACGCCGGACGGGTCGTCGGTGATGAGGTAGGCGTCGAGCAGCGCCTGCCACTCGCCGTGGTCGAGCCGCGCGGTATTGGCCGGGTCATGCTCGTCCCAGGCGACGTCGGTGGATGGCCCGGCGCACGAAATCCCGCCGAGCGCCAGGACACCGAGCAACGCCCACGGGGCGACCCGCGCCGAAATTCCTTTCATTCTCCTGCCTCCTTCGGCCGGGTGGAGCGGGCGGCGCGCCACTGCCGCCAGCGGAGCCGCGCGATCATCGAGAGGATGCCGGCGCTGGCGCCGACGACTCCCCGAACCGTGCCTCCCACCTTCGACCGGCCGAAACGGCGCCGCAAGGTGTCCACGGGCACTTCGACGACCCGCAGACCGTGCTGGATGGCCTTGACCTGCATCTCCACGGTCCAGCCGTACGTGCGGTCGCGCATGTCGATGCGGCGCAGCGCCTCGGTCCGTATGGCGCGGTAGGGACCGAGGTCGGTCACCGCCGCCCCCCACAGCAGGCGTATGAGCAGCGCGGCCACCCGGTTGCCCGCGATCTGCGGAGCGGACAGGGCGCCCGGCTCCCTCCTGCCCAGCGCGCGCGAGCCGATGGCGAGATCGGCCCCGCCGGCGACGGCTTCGAGCAACCGGAGTCCCTGTGCCGCCTCGAACGACCGGTCGCCGTCGGTGAACAGCACGATGTCGACGGGGCGCAGGTGCGCGAGGGCCGTCAGGCAGGCCAGCCCGTAGCCCGGCGTGTCCTGCCGGACGGTCCGCGCCCCGGCCTCGCGCGCGCGGGTTGCGGTCGCGTCCGTCGACCCGTTGTCGCAGACGACGAAATCGTCGACCACGCGCCGGCCCCGATCATCGCGCAGCGCCAGCAGGTCGGCGACGACATCGCCGATATTCCGCTCCTCATCCCTCGCCGGCACGACCGCGCCCACCGTCTTTCCCGCGTACACGCCGCCCCGGCCCTCGCCTGCTCGCTACGGGTTCAGAAGTCGACCTGGGCGAGGAACTGAAACTGGCCATCGGACAGCGTCGGCGCGTGGGGCGAGTCGTCGAGGGCGCTGGCGTACTGCAGCCCGAACCTCGCGTAGCCGTCGGGATACAGATTCAGTCCGAACACCATGAACTTCCGGTCGGCGCCCAGAGCCGGCCGGAATCCATCATACCGCACGACGGCCTCGAGCAACCCCCAGGGCCGATAGCCGAACTGCACCCAGCCGCCGTAGGCCTCCGTCTCGGCCGGCCCGCTCCCGCTGAGGGGCGCATCGAGATCGAAGTCCGCCCGCAGGTACTCGCCCGTCAGCGTCAGGCTGTGGTAGGAGACCTGAACGTCCGCGCCCCAGTACAGGCGGCTGCCCGCAAAATCGGACGTGATGCCGGGAGCCGCCGACCGGTCTCCGGTGACGATGCCCTTTCCGAGCGGCGCGGATGTGTCCTCCGAATAAGCGAGGGAAGCTCCCGCCTGCACGACGAGGTCGTCGTAGAAGGCGATCGTGCCGATCGAGTTGTACTGCACGCGCCCGGCGAACATGTAGTTGTCGCCGTCGTTCGTGACGGACCGGCCGTTGCCGTTGTAGAGGCCGGCCCCGTAGGTGAACCGGCCCTCGAGCGCCTGCCCGCCCGCCTGCACGCCGATCTGCCGGTCCGGCCTGAGGGCGGTTGCGGCCTGCGAACGCTCCACAAACGTGATGTCGCTGCGCGACACGGTGGCTTCATAGCCGAAGTAGGGCTTGAACATGCCGATGCTGAGTTCGAATTCCGGAATCACCGGCATCGTGACCACCGCGTCGTGGATCCGGTACGTGTCACGCCCGGCGTCGTAGCGGACGACGAACTTGTAGTCGAAGACGAGTCCGACGGCGCCCTCCACCTTGAGGCGGGATTCGAAGAGCCGGAATCCCTGCCCGCCCAGGGTGGAATCGGCATGCGCCCGGGCTCCGGCCCGCAGCAGCCCCCCGACCTCGATCGGGGAGGCCTCCTGCGCCGCCATTCCCGCCGGAATGGCCAGGCCAAGCACGACGACCGTTCGCGCGCACGTTCTCGCGATCATGTATCACCCCTCATCATCTATCGCACCTCATCATGTTTCGGGTTCATCGGGTTCTTCGGGTTCGTCGACATCGAACTTCGCGTGAAGGTAGCGCCAGCCTCCCAGGCCGATCGCCGCGTTGATCCAGAAGTGCCCGACGATGGACGGGAACAGACTGTCCGTCCAGATGACGGTCACCGCGAGCACGACGCCAAGCGCCGTCGCCCGGACCACGCCGACGAGCTTCTGGTATCCGTGAGCGAGTCCGAAGGACACGGAGACCAGCGCCACGCCGAGCCAGGGGTTGCCGGTCCATGCCGAGACGGCCCACAGGCCGAATCCCCGATAGGCGTACTCCTCGCAGACCGCCGCGATCCCGGAGAGCGCGAGAAACCAGCGTTTTTCCGAGGCGTTTCGCGGCATCAGCAGCAGCACGGCCGCGGTCTCCCGGAGCCCGGCGAGCCGCCCGGCCGCGGTGATCAGCCAGGCTGCCAGCAGCCCGACGGCGGCCACGGCCAGGCCCCGGAGCAGCGCGGGCGCCGGCGCGTCGACCCTCCAGCCGAGCGCGGCCGCGGGAACGTTCTGCCACGCCGCGACGCCGAGCGTCACCAGGCCGAGCACGACGAGCGATGCCCCTACCGACACGTACAGCAGTCGGCGGTGTTTCGCCGCTGCGGCGAGATCGGCCCCGCGGCGAGCATCGAGGACGGCGAGGAGAGGCATGCCGATCAGGAGCAGCAGCGCGTACGCCGCCACGATCGGGGTCGGAGTCTCCGGCATCGCGGACGGATAACGCGGCGGAGGTGCCGCGTGCAACATGCGCACCGAACGACGGCGGCCGGGCCCGTTGACAGCGGCGCGCGGTTCGGGGACGTTCACGCGCATGCCGCTCGATATCGCGATCGCCCAGTTCCGGCCCTCCAAGGGCGACCTCGACGCGACGCTGGACGGCTGCGCGGGGATCATCCGGCGCGCGGCCGGGGCGGAACGGCGGCCGCGCCTCGTCGTGTTTCCGGAGACCGCGCTCACCGGCTATTTCCTGGAGGGCGGAGTTCGCGAACAGGCCATCGCGGCCCCGGAACTGTTCGAGGCCCTCAACGCGCGCGTCGGCGAAGATGCGGACGGTCTCGATGTCGCGATCGGCTTTTACGAGCGGGACGCGGCGGGCATCTACAACTCGGCCCTGTACGCGACGCTGGGGCCCGGCGGCGGGATCCTTCACGTCCACCGCAAGGTGTTCCTCGCCACCTACGGCGTCTTCCAGGAAGAGCGGTTCGTCGAGGCGGGGGCCGGAATCCGGGCGTTCGACGCGCCGCCGGGACGCATCGCGCTGCTGATCTGCGAAGACGGTTTTCACTCGGTCTCCGGTACGCTCGCCGCGCTCGACGGAGCGTCGATCATCCTCATTCTCAGCGCCTCGCCCGCACGCGGGGCGGCCCCGGGGGCCGGGGTGCCCGGCAACCTCGTCCGCTGGGAGGCCCTCGCGAGCGCGATCGCCGCCGAGCATGGGGTGTTCGTCATCGTGTCCCAGTTGGTCGGGTTCGAAGGGGGCAAGGGATTCGCCGGCGGGTCCGCGGCCTACGACCCGCACGGACACCGGCTCCTCGCGGGGCCGCTCTGGGAGGAAGCGGTGCTGCCCGTGCGGGTGGACCTCGACGAGGCCGCGCGCGCCCGCACCGAAGAGCCGCTCTTTTCGGACCTCGAACGGTCCTGGACCCGTCTTCTCGTGAACAGTCCGGGATCCGGCGTGCGCCGGCCGGCTCCCGACGGCGAATGACCCGCGCCTGGCCGCCGCCGGGCACCGCGGAAGCCCGCGCTCCACACCCCGCCGACCGGGGCCCGCTCGACATCGATACGGACCTCGTGCGGGATTGGCTCGTCCAGTTCCTTCGAGAGGAGATCGAGCGTCGGCGCGGTTTCCGCCGCGTCGTGGTCGGGCTGTCGGGAGGGGTGGATTCCGCCCTCACCGCGGCGCTGTGCGCGGAAGCTCTCGGCCCCGCAGCGGTGCTCGCCCTCCTGTTGCCCTACCGAACGTCGAGCCCCCGGAGCCGCGAGCACGCGCTCCTCGTGGCGGAGAAATTCGGGATTCCAACGCGCACGATCGATATCACGCGGGCCGTGGACGGCTATCTCGACGAGTTCGAGCCCGAGGCGGGCGGACACCGGAGGGGCAATGTGGCCGCGCGCCAGCGCATGATCGTCCTCTTCGACCAGGCCTTCAAGCTCTCCGCCCTCCCCGTCGGTACCGGAAACAAATCGGAGCGTCTCCTCGGCTACTATACCTGGCACGCGGACGACTCCCCGCCGGTGAACCCGCTCGGCGACCTGTTCAAGAGCCAGGTATGGGCGCTCGCGCGGGCCGTCGGCGTGCCCGCCGAGGTCGTCGACAAGCCGGCGACGGCGGACCTCGTCCAAGGGCAGACGGATGAAGAGGATCTGGGCGCCACGTACCCCGAAGCCGATCTCATCCTCCACCACCTCATTTCCGGACGCGGGCCGGATGATCTCGTCGAGGCGGGGTTCGAGAGAAAGAAGGTCGAACTCGTCGCCGGGCGACTCGAAAGCACGCACTGGAAGCGCCACCTGCCGACGGTCGCGATGCTCTCGCCGACCGCGATCGGGGAATGGTACCTGAGACCGGTGGATTACTGATCCCCGCGCGTGGGTCAGGGCTCCTGGTGGTTTCATTGGCTCCGGGATTCTCCGGGATCCTGCTGCATGGGACGGCTGCCGGAGCGGAGGATAAGCGGGTTCCGTAACGTCTTCGGACAAGGGAACGTCACAGGTTCGTCACGGGCTGGAACACGCCGAAGGTCGTTCACGAGATGGTTGCGAAGGTGTTACGATACCGCCGGCAACGTGGCTCAGGATGGTTGAGACCCCTAGGCGCGGATCGTTGAGATGTCGGACGCACAGATCCTGGTTGTGGATGACGAACCGGACATCCTGAGCGTGCTCGTCTATCACCTGAGCCGGGAAGGATATCGGGTCACCACGGCCGTGAACGGACAGGGCGCGCTGACGACCGCGCAGGCCGAGCAGCCGGACCTGATCATCCTCGATCTCATGTTGCCGGGCATGGACGGATACGAGGTGCTGCAGCGGCTGCGGGGCGCCGAGAGCACGAGTTCGATGCCCGTGATCCTCCTGACGGCGAGGCGAGAGGAGGACGAGCGGGTCAAGGGCTTCGAGGTGGGTGCGGACGACTACATCACGAAGCCGTTCAGTGCCCGCGAACTCACGCTCCGCGTCGAGGCGCTCCTGCGGCGGTCGAAGGCCGAACCATTCTCCACGTCGCGGAGGGTAACGGTGGGACCGGTCGTACTCGACCGGGAGGCGCACCGGGCCTTCTCGGAGGGGGTCGAGGTGGACCTGACGCGGCTCGAGTACCGTCTGCTCGAAGTGCTGCTGGAGAGACGGGGACGCGTCCAGACCCGCCGTCAACTGCTCCAGGCCGTCTGGGACACGAATGCCGCAATCGAAACGCGCACGGTGGACATGCACGTCGCCCGGCTGCGGACCAAGCTCGGGGAAGCAGCGTCCCTGATCGAAACCGTTCGGGGGATCGGCTACCGATTCCGCGCGCTGGACAAGTAGTACGCGAGGCGGAGCCCGTTCGGTGAGGGAGCCCGTTCGGTGAGGCTGGGAAACCGCTTCTTCTTCGCAGCGGCCGCCGTGCTCGCGGTGACGTACTTCGCCGCCTGGTTCATTCTCCGGCTGGACGCGACGGGCGTGACGGTCGCATCCGCCGTCCTGGGGGGCACCCTGCTCCTGCTGTGGCCGGCCGCCCGACTGGTGGCCGGAAGAGTCGAGATCGAACTCGGGCAGGCGCGGGAAGCCGTCGACCGCATCGCTTCCGGCGATCTCCGTCCCCCGGTCGGTCCGGTCGGCTCCGACTCGGTCGGTTCCCTGGGTCGAGCGATCGACCGCATGGCCGGCCGGATACGCCATCGCCTGCAGGTATCCGAACGCGAGTCCGGCGACCTGAGGGTTCTGTTCGACGGGTTGGAGGATGGACTCGCGTTCATCGACCGGGAAGGGCTCGTGAGCCTCTGCAACCCGGCTTTCGAACGCTGGGCGGGACGTGAGGTGGCACCCGGGACTCGCATCGGCACGCTGTTCCGTTCTCCCAGGATCGCCGAAGCGGTGAGCGCATCGCGGCGCGGCGAATCCACGACGGCGGAGGTCGAACTCGGTGAGCACACGGTGTTGATGTCGGCCCGCCCTCACCGGTCGGGCGCGATCATCGTACTCCGCGATCTCACGGTCATGCGACGCCTCGAAGGGGTCCGCCGCGATTTCGTGGCGAACGTGTCGCATGAACTCAAGACACCGCTGACGAGTGTGGTCGGCTTCGCCGAGGCCCTGGTGGAGGGGGGCCTCGAAGTCGGCCAGGCACGTGATTTTGCGCAGCGCATCTTCGCCAACGCGACGCGCATGCGGTACCTGGTCGAGGATCTCCTGGATCTCTCGCTGCTGGAGTCCGGCAGCTGGAGCCCCGAGCCGGAGGCCGTCTCGGTCGGAGCTATCGCGAGAGAAGTGTGGGACACGCTGTCGCCGAGGGTTCGCGCCGCCGACCTCGACCTGCGCGTGTCCGGAACGGAAGAGCCCGCGTGGGCGGATCCCGATGCGGTCCGTCAGATCATGCGCAACCTGCTCGACAACGCGGCACGCTACAGCGACGAAGACCCGGCGGTCGCGGTCCGTATTCGACCGGCCGGCGGCTTGCAGCGCGTGGAAGTCTCCGACCGAGGCCCCGGGATCGCATCCGTTCACGTCGAACGCGTGTTCGAACGCTTCTACCGGGTGGATCCGGCGCGTTCGCGGGCACGCGGCGGGACCGGGCTCGGACTCGCGATCGTGAAACACTTCGTGGAGGCGCACGGGGGCGAGATCGGCATCGAGAGCGCCCTCGGCCGTGGAACGACGGTGTGGTTCACGCTCCCGAACGCGGCCCGGCTCTCGAAGCGGAAGAGCTCCCATGTCCCGGCGTGACCGGCCGCTGCGCCCCGGAACGGCATGGGCCCACGGAACGGCATGGGCCGCGCTGGCGGCCATTGCTCTTTCGGGTTGCGGCGCCGACTCGGACCGAAGCCTGTCGGGCCTGATCGAGATCGATGGCTCGAGCACGGTCTTTCCGATCAGTCAGGCGATGGCGGAGGAGTTTCAGATCGCCTACCGGCGCGCGGTGCGCGTATCGGTGGGAGTATCCGGAACCGGCGGCGGATTTCAGAGGTTCTGCAACGGCGAAACGGAGATCGCCAACGCATCGCGGCGCATCAACGATGCGGAGGCCGCGTCCTGCGCGGCACACGGCATCGAGCCGGTCGAACTGCAGGTCGCATGGGATGGGCTCACGGTCGTGGTGCACCCCTCCAACGACTGGGTCGACTGCGTCAGCGTGACCGAACTCCGCCGATTATGGACGCCGGGGTCGGATATCGTGAATTGGCGCCAGGTCCGCCCGGCCTGGCCGGATGAAGACCTCAGACTTTATGGACCCGATACCGACTCGGGCACGTTCGACTACTTCACGGCGGCCGTGGTGGGCGAGGAGGGAGCCAGCCGGCACGACTACGCGGCGAGCACGGACGATAACGTGCTGGTGGCGGGAGTGAGCGGCGATCCGGGTGCGCTGGGCTATTTCGGCTACGCCTACTTCGAGGACAACCGGGGACACCTCCGCGCCCTGGAAGTCGACGCGGGCGGAGGTTGCGTCGCGCCGACCCGTGAAACGATCCTCGACGGTACGTACACGCCGCTGGCTCGTCCGATGTACATCTACGTTCGCCGCGATGCGCTTGTACGGCCCGAAGTGAACGCCTTCGTCAGCTTCTACATCGACCACGCGGCGACCCTGATCCCCGAAGCGGGATACATGCCGCTCGAACCGGAAGCGTATGCCACACTTCGAGCCCGCATCGGCTAGCAGGCCCGGATGAGCCTTCGGTCGAGAGTCGTCGAGCGCGTGATGGGAGCGCTCTTTCTTGGCTGCGGGGCGCTCTCCGTCCTCACGACCGTCGGCATCGTCGTCGTACTCGCCACGCAGTCGCTGGGGTTCTTCTCGGACGTGTCGCCCCTCGAGTTTCTCGCGGGCGCGCGATGGTCTCCGGATCTGGCGCCGCGGTCTTTCGGCATCCTCCCGCTCCTGAACGGGACCCTCCTCATCGCCGCGGGGGCGCTGCTCGTTGCGCTCCCGGTCGGTCTGGCGACGGCGGTCTATCTCAGTGAGTACGCGTCGAGGCGGACGAAGCGGATCGTCAAACCCGCGCTCGAGATTCTGGCGGGCATCCCGACCGTGGTCTACGGCTATTTCGCCGTTGCCTTCGTGACTCCGATTCTCCGCGCGGTCTTCCCCGCCGCCGGAGTCTTCAATGCCGCAAGCGCGGCCCTCGTCGTGGGCATCATGATCCTTCCGATGGTGTCGTCCCTGTCCGAGGATGCGCTGAGCGCGGTCCCCCGCTCCCTGCGCGAGGCCGCGTACAGTCTCGGAGCCACGCGGTTCGAGGTCTCGACCCGGATCGTGGTGCCGGCGGGCCTGCCGGGAATCGCCGCCAGTTTCATTCTGGCGGTCTCGCGCGCCATCGCGGAAACGATGGTCGTGACGCTGGCCGCGGGCGCCACGCCGAGGATGACGCTCGACCTCCTCGAGAGCGTTCAGACAATGACGGCGTACATCGTGCAGGCGAGTCTGGGCGATGCCCCATCCGGGACGGTCGAGTACCGGACCCTGTTCGCGGTCGGCCTGTTCCTCTTCCTCATCACGCTGGCCCTGAACCTCCTGAGTCAGCGCCTGATCGGCCGTTTTCGGGAGATCCACCCGTGAATCCCGGGGCCGCTCCGCCTCGCGGCGGCCGCTTCGAACCGCGGGTCGCGGCCCGCCGTCGCGCGGGCGTCCGGTTCAAGTGGCTTTGCCGGTTTGCGGTCGCGTTCGCGGTCGCGTCGCTCCTCGTCCTGCTCGTCCATATCCTGGCGACCGGGCTGCCGACGCTATCGCCCGACTTTCTGGTGACTTTTCCGTCGCGCTTCCCCGACCGGGCCGGGATTCGCTCCGCCATCCTCGGCAGCCTTTGGCTGCTGACGCTGGTGGCCGCGATGTCCTTCCCGCTGGGAGTGGGCGCCGCGGTGTACCTCGAGGAATACGCACCGAGGAACCGACTCACGAACCTGCTGCAGACGAACATCGCGAATCTGGCCGGAGTGCCGTCCATCGTCTACGGCCTTCTGGGTCTCGCCGTGTTCGTCCGGTTCCTGTCGCTGGAACGGAGCCTTCTCGCGGGTGCGGCGACGCTGTCGCTCCTCGTACTCCCGCTCGTGATTATCGCGGCGCGCGAGGCGATCCGCGCGGTCCCCGACTCTCTGCGGGAAGCCGCGTACGCGCTCGGCGCCACGCGCTGGCAGGCCATCCGGCATCATGTGCTTCCGGCGGCCCTGCCCGGGATCCTCTCGGGGACGATTCTCGCGCTCTCGCGCGCGGGAGGGGAGACGGCGCCGCTCCTGATCATCGGGGCGCTGACGTTCATCGCCTTCGATCCGGTCTCGGTCATGGACCCCTTCACGGTCCTGCCGATCCAGATCTTCAACTGGACGGCCGACCCGCGGGAGGAGTTCCATGCGCTGGCGGCGGGAGCGATAGTGGTACTGCTGGGCGTGCTTCTGCTGATGAATGCCGCCGCGATTCTGATTCGTAACCGATACGAGAGGTGACGGTGTCGTCGAATACGGTCCTGGAGACCGTCGGACTCAGTGTCCGCTACGGTGAGACGCGCGTGATCGACGACGTCTCGCTCCGGATACCGGAAAACCGGGTGGTGGCCTTCATCGGGCCGTCGGGTTGCGGCAAGAGCACGCTCCTGCGCTGCTTCAATCGACTGAACGACTTCGTGCCGGCCGCCCGCATCACCGGGCAGGTGCTGTTCCGGGGGCGGGACCTGTACGGGGCCGAGGTCGACCCGGCGGATGTACGGCGCTCGATCGGGATGGTGTTCCAGAAGCCGAATCCCTTTCCGAAGTCGATCTTCGAGAACATCGCCTTCGGCCTGCGGATCAACGGCTTCCAGGACGACATCGGCGACCGCGTGGAAGCGTCGCTGCGAGCGGCCTCGCTGTGGGACGAGGTAAGCCACCGGCTCGATGCGGACGCCCTCGGGCTGTCGGCCGGCCAGCAGCAGCGCCTCTGCATCGCGCGGGCGCTGGCGGTGGAACCGGAAGTCCTCCTCATGGACGAGCCCGCGAGTGCACTCGACCCGATCGCGACCGGCCGCATCGAGGACCTCATCGGAGACCTGCGCGGTGACTACACGATCGTGGTCGTGACGCATAACATGCAGCAGGCCGCTCGCATCAGTGACGACACGGCTTTCCTCTACATGGGCGAACTGCTCGAATACAAGGAGACCCAGCGCTTGTTCACCAACCCCGAGGACGAGCGGACCGAGGCCTACATTACCGGCCGGCTGGGCTAGCGGGTCGCGGCGGATGGCCCTCAGGCAGTTCGACGACCGGCTGGACGACGTCACGCGGACCCTGCACCGGATGGCGCACGACATCGAGGAGTTGGTGCGTCGCGCGATGGCGCTCGTGGGCCAGCCCGCGGTGGATGCGGAACCGATCCGGGCGGCGGACGACGCCATCGACCGGGCCGAAGTGGAGGTCGAGGAATCCACGGTGGAGATCCTCGCGCTCCATCACCCGGTGGCGAGCGACCTGCGCGTGCTCGTCACGGTCCTCAAGATCAACAACGACCTCGAGCGGATCGGCGACCATGCGGTCAACATCGCCGAGGCGGCCGCACGGCTGGCGAAGGCCGAGAAGAAGGTGCCGGTCCCGCCCGAGCTGGACGAGATGAGCCGCATGGCCCGGGCGATGCTGCGGGATGCGCTCGACGCGTTCGTCCACCGGAACGCGGACGACGCACGCTCCGTGATCGCGCGGGACGACCGGCTGGACCAGCTCCAGGATTCGCTGAGCCGGGTGATGGTCACCCATATGCCGGACTACAACCTGTCGGCGTGCCTGCAGGTCATCCTGATCGGGCGAAACCTCGAGCGGATCGGGGACCTGGCGACGAACATCGGGGAGGATGTCGTCTACATGGTTCAGGGAATCACGATCCGGCACCAGGAGGGCCCGCCGGATCCCGCCTAGACCCGGCCTGGACCCGGCCCTGGACCCGGCCTGGACCCGGCCCGGCAGCCTACCGGGGCCCCGCGTCAGTGCGAGGCGCTCCAGTGATCGTCCACCTTGCGGCGGCGCTTCCGGACCGCTTTCAGCATCCGGCTCTGGTAGTCGATGGGACGCGCGTCCGGCGCGGGCTCGCACAGCACGTACTCCCCCGTCGGCCGCAGCTCCCAGGCGCGCTGATTGTCGCGGAGGGCGAAGCGCAGGGTCTTGCGAAGGCGCTTCCGGATCCGCTTGTCGCGGACGGGCAGCAGCACTTCGACGCGGTTGTCGAGGTTCCGGCGGCGCCAGTCCGCGCTGCCGATCCACACCTCGGGGCTCCCGTCGTTCTCCCACCAGAAGATCCGGTCGTGCTCCAGGAACCGTCCGACGATGCTGCGCACGCGGATGTTCTCGCTGAAGCCGGGGATCCCGGGGCGGAGCCGGCACTGGCCCCGGATGATGAGGTCGATCTTCACGCCGGCGGCGGACGCGGCATAGAGGGCCCGGATCATCTTCGGATCGTCGAGACCGTTCATCTTCATGATCATGCGGCCCTTCCGGCCGGCCTCGACGTGCGAGATCTCGCGCTCGATCCGGGCGGTGATGGCCTGTCGCAGGTCGCGGGGAGCCACGATGAGTTCCTCGTACTGCTGGTCGGGGGCGTATCCCGTCAGGTAATGGAACAGGTTCACCGCGTCGCGGCCGATCTCCGGGCGCGCCGTGAGGATCCCGAGGTCCGCGTAGATCTGCGCGGTCTCGGAGTTGTAGTTGCCGGTGCCGATGTGGCAGTAGGTGCGGATCTCGTCCCCTTCCTCGCGGACGACGAGCGCGACCTTGGCGTGCGTCTTCAGCCCGACGAGCCCGTACGTGACGTTGACGCCGGCCTCCTCCAGCACGGACGCCCACTCCATGTTGTCGGCCTCGTCGAAGCGGGCCGTGACCTCCACGAGCACGGCAACCGCCTTGCCCGCCTCGGCCGCGCGAACCAGCGCGGCGATGATCCGGGAGTGCTCCGCCGTCCGGTAGAGCGTCTGCTTGATGGCCACGACCGCGGGGTCCGCCGCGGCCTCCTCGATGAACCGCTGCACCGTCGCGGTGAAGGACTCGTACGGATGGTGCACCATGAGATCCCCGGCACGAATCACCGCGAAGATGTCGGGACGGTCCTCCGTCTCGCCTTCGCGGATCAGGCGGGGCGGGATCATCGGTTCCCAGGGCTCGTGCCGGTGCTCCCAGGGGCCCTCGGCCGCAATCTGCCAGAAACCCGACATCTCGAGCAGGCCCGGGATCTCGTACAGGTCTTCCTCGTCCAGTTCGAGCTGGCGAACCAGGAACTGTCGCACGTCGTCGGGCATGCCCGGCTCCACCTCCAGGCGAACCACGCGCGCGAAGCGTCGCTCGCGGATCTCCTCGGAGATCATCTGCAGGAGGTCGTCCGCCACCTCTTCATCCCGGGCCACGTCCGCATTCCGGGTGACGCGGAAGAGCGAGGCGCTCTCGATCTTCATCCCCCGGAAGAGTTCGTCCGCGAAGTGCCGCACGACCTGCTCGACGGGGACCACGTGCCCGCTCTCCGGGAGCTCGACCCAGCGCAGCGCCGTGGGGATCTTCACCCGGGCGAAGTGCCGCGTCCGGCGTTCCGGGTGCTCGAGCATGAGGGCGAGCGAGAGGCTCATGTTGGACAGGAACGGGAACGGGTGCCCCGGGTCCACGGCCAGCGGCGTGAGGACCGGATAGATCCGATCCGCGAACACGCGGCGCACGTGCTCGCGTTCCTCGTCGTTCAGGTCCTCGAAGTCGCGCACGGCGATGTCGAGTTCCGCCGCGAGGCGCGGCCGGAGGTCGTCCTCCCAGACCTCGGCCAGCCGGGTCCGCATGGTGCGGACGCCCTCGCGCACGAGGTCCAGTTGCTCGGCGGGCCCCAGGCCGTCCGGCGATGGCTTCACCACGCCCGCGCCGAGCACGCGCTTGAGGCCGCCGACCTGCTTCATCACGAATTCGTCGAGGTTGTTCTCCGTGATCGCGAGGAAGCGGAGGCGCTCCAGCAGCGGCGTCCGCTCGTCCATGGCCTGGTAGAGCACGCGCCAGTTGAAATCCAGCCAACTGAGTTCCGCGTTGAAGTAGAGCGACGGGTGGTTCGGCTTCGCGTCGTCGGGCACGGACTGCGGCGCCACGGCGCGCGGAAGCACCGGCACGCCCCTTACGCGGTGGCCGACGCGCGGGGCGGGCGGATGCGGAGCGGGGTCGGCCTCGCGCGGCGGGGTCTCGGGTGTCTCGACCTCCCGTGTCGCGGCCCCCGGCGTCGGGGCCTCGGGCGTCACGGCCTCCGGTGTCGCGGCTTCGGCGGGCTGCGCCAGCGGAGAAAGCGCGGCGGGACGGCGGCTGCCGTGGTGGACCCACGGCCGGCGCGCAGTCTCGTGCGATGTCTCGTTCGACTCGGATGACATACCGCTCTCCGCCACTCTCTTCCGGCCGCCTCGCGGGCCATTTGTGAACACAGGGCCTGTATTATAAGGCCTGCACCCACCGTTCCGCTTCTTTCGGACGCCTCCGTTGGTCCAGAGGCCGGGGCGAATCGGTCGGAGGCCCGGTCGAGTCGGTCGCGGGGCCAGGTCGAATCAGCCGGAGGCGAGGTCGAAGGTGACGTACGGTTCGAGGCCAAAGATGCGGGCGAAGAGCTTCCCCTTCTTGCGCAGCGCCCACTGCTCGAGGAGCACGCTTCCTCTCCGTTCGAGACGGAGTTCGAGCCTGTGCTCGTGCACGCGCGCCTCGACGCTCTTCACGCGCCGGAGGTGCTCGCGGTCGAGGGAGTCCGCGATGCGAAGGAGGGCGGCGAGCCGCTCCACCCGTTCGCGGTCGGGAGGACCCAGGTCGCGGTACAGGTAGTGGCTGGGGCGCGGTTCGGCCCGACGGTGGTATCGCGCCACCAGGGCGACGAGCGGGAGTTCGTTCGGGGCGATGCCCGGGATCTCGCTGTGAAGGATCAGGTAGAGCGAGTGCTTGTGGTGTTTCGCATAGGAGATGTGCTGCCCGATGTCGTGCAGGATCGCTCCCGCCAGCAGGATCCTCCGGTCGCGCGGTTCGAGGCCGTGGACCTCGGTGAGCTGGTCGAACAGGGAGAGGGCCAGCGACGCGACGTGTCGCCCGTGATCCTCGTCGAAGAGGTATCGGCGCCCGAGCGTGAGCGCCCCTTCGTGGACGATCCGCTCCAGCCGCCCGAAACCGGCGCCGCTCGTCAACTCGTCGACGAGGTCGAAGAGCACGCCCTCCTTCACGCCGACTCCCGGGACGAGAATCTCCTCGGCTCCCGCGAGTTGGGCGACGCGGTCGTACACGATCGCGGCGGGGAGAATCACGTCGGCCCGGTCTTCGCGCAGGCCGAGTCGTCCGATGCGCTGGCTGTAGGAGAGGCGGGAGAACTCCTCGATCGCCATGGCGAGTTCGGCCCGCGTGATGCGGCGGGTGCCGTCGGCGGCGCCGTGACCCGCGAGGCGCGCGAGTTCCTCGATATTGCCGCCGGTGGCGATGAGCTGCACCGGCGTCCAGTGCTTGCTCGCGTGCGGAATGCGGAGCGTGGCGGCGTATTCCGCGAGCAGGCTGGCGAAGTGCGCGGGCGCGTCGTCCGACCCCGTGAGTTCCTCGAGCAGCCGGACCGATCCCATCCGGTGCGACTCGCTCCACATGATCCCGGATCGATCCGCCAGCGACACCTCGACGCTTCCGCCGCCGAGATCCACGAGCATCCACTTGGCGTCGCCCAGATCGAACCGCTGCTTCACGGACGTCCACACGAGCCGCGCCTCATCCGTCCCGGAGATGAGATCGAGCCGGATTCCGGCGTCCTCCTCGACGCGGCGGACGAGATCCGCGCCGTTGCGACTTTCGCGAACCGCGCTGGTGGCCACGGCGCGTACGTGCTCGATGCCCAGGCGGTCGATTTCCGCCCGGAAGCGCCGGAACCCCTCTACGGTCCGGTCGATGGCGGAAGGCGACAGTTCCCCGGTGAGGAAGGCCGAACGTCCCAGCCGGACCGGAACCCGCTCCGACGCGAGTTCCACGTAGCGGTCCGGGTCGCTGAACTCGGCCGCGACGAAGCGGAACGCGTTCGACCCGACGTCGATGGCGGCGACACGCAGCGGGAACGGGAGCGGCTCCCGGCCTTCGGCGGCCTCGCGCGGCAGTGGTGGCGTCGTAAGCTGCATCGGAGCCAACGTAGCCGAATCGATGGCGGGGCGCTCCTGTTCACGACCCGCGGCCGGAGTCATCTTGTTGGCTTACGGTCAAGATCCCCGGAGGTACCCAATGTCCGTCATCGCTTCAGCCGCCACCGCATCCCGACGCTTCCGACTCGCCCGCTGTCTGGGCGTCCTGCTCGCCTGTCCGGCCTACGCGCTGCCCGCGGCCGGCCAGAGCGAGGCGATCGCCTTCACCGGCGCTTCGGTGATCGATCCGGGGACTTCCGGCGTCCTCTCGAACGCGACGGTCGTCGTGCGGGAAGGGGTCATCGTGTCCGTGGCGGAAGGGGGCGAGGCCCCCGCCGCGGCGCGCACGATCGACCTCGGCGGCCGCTTCCTCGTTCCCGGCCTCATCGACGCCCATGTCCACATCGGGACGCTCGAGGCGGCCCGCCGGGCCCTGCTCTCCGGAGTCACGACGGCGCGCAGCATGGGGGCGGGGTTCTTCGCCGACGTTGGCTTGCGGGAACTGTTCCGGCGCGGGGGCTTTGCCGGCCCGGAGATCCTCGCCGCGGGCTACCATGTGCGGCCCCGCCCGGCCGAGGGACTCTTCCTCGATGAGCCGGGTCTCGGCGACCTCCTCGGGCGCGACGTGCGCGGGGGCGAGGCGATGGGGCGGGTGGCGCGCGCGATGCTCGATCGCGGCGTGGATTTCATCAAGGTCAACGCGACCGAACGCGCCGGCCTGCCGGAAACCGACCCCCGCAAGCCGTTCTTCACGGAGACCGAACTGTCGGCGCTGGTGGCGGAGGCCTCGCGCGACGGCGTCCCCGTGGCCGCGCACGCGCACGGAGACCGCGGCGGCCGGGCGGCGGTCGCGGCCGGCGTGCGGAGCATCGAGCACGGGACGTACCTGCGCGACGAAACGCTCCGCCTCATGCGGGAGCGGGGCACCTACCTGGTGCCGACGATCGCCGTCGTATCGGACCTCACGGTCCCCGGCGGGGACTACGACGACCCGGTGCTCCAGGTGCGCGGACGGCACATGCTCCCCCGCGTCCGGGAGACGGCGGCGGCGGCGCACGCGCTCGGGGTGCCGCTCGTCGCCGCCACGGACACGGGGTACGGGTCCGGGAGCGTTCTCCGCATGAGCCACGAACTGATGGAGTTCGTGGGAATCGGGATGAGCGAACGCGATGCGATCCGGTCCGCGACCACGGTCGCGGCGGAGTTGCTCGGCATCGCGGACCGCACGGGACGGGTCGCGGCGGGGTTCGAGGCGGACCTTCTCGTCCTCGACCGCAACCCGCTCGATGACATCGGCCAGTATCAGGACGTGCTGTTCGTGATGAGCGACGGCACGATCGCGCTCGACCGGCTCGACTTCCGCGCGGATGCGGTCGGGGCGGACCGGATCGGGACGGATGAGGCCGGGACGGAGGAGATCGGGCCCCGCCCATGAGCGAAATCGGACCGCTGGCGTACCTGGCGCTTCTCGCCCTGCTCGCCCCCTTCGGGGCGCACCGGCTGCGCCTGCTCTGGCTGCGGATGCGCCGGCCCGCCCGGGCGGAGGCGCGCGCCTGGGACGGCCCGCTCCCGGTCGTCACGGTACAACTGCCCGTCTTCAACGAAGCCAACGTCGTCGAACGCCTCATCGACGCCGCCTGCCGCCTCCGCTATCCGGCGGACCGCCTCGAAATCCAGTTGCTCGACGACTCGGACGACGAGACGGTGGCGATCGCGGCACGGAGGGTTCGCGAATGGCAGGCCCGCGGCGTCGACATCCGGCATGTGCGGCGCGGATCCCGCGAGGGCTACAAGGCCGGCGCGCTCGCCCACGGCGTGTCTCTCGCCCGCGGCGACTTCCTGCTCGTGCTGGACGCGGATTTCGTTCCGCCCCCCGAGTTGATTCGGGAGTTGCTCCCCCCGTTCGCCGACCCCGGCGTGGGGGCGGTGCAGGCGGCCTGGGATCACCTCTCGCCCGACGCAAGCTGGCTGACTCGGGCACAGGCCCTCTTCCTCGACGCGCATTTCGCGATCGAACACGAGGCGCGATACCGCGCCGGCCTTTTCTTCAACTTCAACGGCTCCGGCGGCATGTGGCGCAAGGCGTGCGTGGAGGCGGCGGGGGGGTGGCAGAGCGACACCCTGACCGAGGACGTCGACCTCAGCTACCGCGCCCAGCTCGCGGGCTGGCGTTTCGTGTACCGGGACGACGTCCGGGTCCCCGCCGAGCTGCCGGCGAATCTGCGCGCGGTGGAGATACAGCAGAGCCGCTGGACGCAGGGCGGCATCCAGAGCGCACGGAAGCTGCTGCCGCGGATCTGGCGCGCCCCCGTGCCGGCGGCGATCAAGTTCGAGGCGACGGCCCATCTCGTGGGACACGTCGTCCATCCGCTGACGCTCACGATGGCGGCGGCGCTCGCGGGGGCCGGGTGGGCGACGGCGACCGGCTTCGGCCTCCCGGCGGCCGTGCATGTCGCCGCCGTGCTCCTCGCCACGGTCCCGTTCGTGCTCTTCTACGGGTCCGCCGGGTGGATTCGCGGGCGCGGACGCCTCGGGCGCCGCATCGTCGAAGCCCTGCTCCTCGGGCTGGGGCTCGGCGTGCCCCTCACCTTCGCCATCGCGCGGGCCTGCCGCGGGACCCGGACCCCCTTCGTCCGCACGCCGAAACGCGGCTTCCAGCCCGTCGTGGCGTACCGCGTCCGGCTCTCGGGCGGGCCCGCGCTTCTGCGCCTGGCGCTCGCCGCGGCGCTCGCCGGCGCCGTCGTGAACACGGCGCTCGTCGGGTCACCCGCCGTCCTGCCCTTCACGGCCCTCTTCGCCGCCGGCTACGGCCTCACGACGCGCGAGTCCCTGAGAACCCCGGCCGCGCCAGCCATCCCAGGCTAGGAGAGCCAGCGGCGGCCCGTGGATCAGCCACGTCAGCCAGACCGGTTCCGGCCACGCCCCCGTCGCGATGTAGGCATCCCTCCCGGTGTAGGCGAGGAACACGGTCCCGCTGTACAGGAGCCAGCCACGGCTCGCCGATAGACAGGCGAAGGGGAGCACCCACAGCAGGTACCACGGGTGGAGGGTCGGAGAGAGGAGGAGGGCCGCCCCGATCGTCCACAGGAGGGCGCGTTCCAGCGGCCAGCGGCGGTGCGCGGCGCGCAACGCGATGGCGCCGACGATCGACGCGCCGATCCATTTCGCCAGATCGGGATGCCCCGGAAGGCGTTCCAGTACCCGGTAGAGGCCGCCGTTGAACGCCCAGAGGTCCGCGTAGGTCCGCAGCCCGTCGAAGAGGGCCGGCCCCGCGCCGACGTAGGGCGCATAGAGAAGGAGGGGTAGGAGGACGGCGGCGGCGAGCGCCCCGGGGCCGCGCTGCCGGAAGAGCGCCGGGAGCGCGGCGAGAGGCGCGAACTTCACCGCGGCGCCGAGCCCCAGGAGGGCGCCGGACCGCCATGCCGGGACCGTCGCGCTGCCGGCCAGCACCACGGCGCCCAGCATGGGCGCGACTCCGAGCGGATCCAGGTGCCCGCTCCAGGCCACTTCGACGACGACGAGCGGAGACCAGAGATAGAGCAGCAGCGGGAGCGCGCTTCGGCCGGACGACAGCCTGTCGACGAGTCGCGCCACCAGCAGGTCGGCCGCGAGCCACCCCAGCTTGAAGATCCACCACGCGGGGCCGGCCGAGGCCAGCAGCGCGAATGCGATCTGAGCCCCCGGCGGATAGATCGTGGGCACATCCGCGTGATTGATGAGCGGCCACCATGCGGTTCGCAGCTCTTCGAGCGCCGATGCCGAGGGGGGATGGGCATAGGGATTCACACCGTTGGACTGAACCCAGCCGTCCCACATGTACCGGTAGATGTCCTCGGAAAGGGCGGGCGCGGCGGGGAAAGCTCCCGCGCGAAGGGCGATCCCGGCGGTCCAGACGTGCCGGCGGATCGAAGCCGCCCGGTGCGGCCGCGCTGCGTAGCCGGCCGCTCCGAGATAGGCCGCGAACGCCGCGACCCACAGCGGAATCGCCGGCCACGGAGTGCCGGACCCACCCCAGGCCATGCCCCAGAGCGCCGCCGCTTCGACGGCCACGAGGAGCCAGAGCCAGCCTGGGCGGCCTGCGCCTGTGTCAGCGGGTGACCCCGCCGACTTCACCGCCGGGCCGAACCGAAGAGCTGTCGCAGCATGGGCTCGGGGAGTTCGACGGCCCGTTCGACGACGCGCGCCACGGTTTCCTCCATGATCACCGGAGCCGTGTCATGCCGCTCGTCTTCAAGTCGAAAAGAGAGCCAGCCCCGCACGAGGTCGTCGGCGACCGGTTCGGCGATGACGAAGATCTTCCACCGGCGTTCCCCATCGTCGAGGCTGCCGATGGCAGTCTCCTGGCCCGCTTCGTCCCACATCCGCAGTTGGGGGCGTCCTTCCTCGGCGCTGTCGGCTGCGTCGTGCTGGTCTTCAGGCATCCCCCCTCCGATTCCACCGCGATTCAATCGGTCTCCGGGGCCTCCTCCTCCGAACGCTGCCGCCACAGGCCCATCAGGTATGCGTCATATTCTTCAGGGGCAGCTTCGTAGTCGCGGCGCCACGTCTCGAAATCGGGCAGCGGCACGCTTTCCCGGAGCCGCTTGGTCGCGAGTCGGACCATCTTCTGAAACCCCAGGCGTTCCCGGCCGAACGCCTGCGCCCGGGCTTCCTCTTCCACGATCTCGTAGATGCGCTCTTCGGACAGGGAGAGGAATACTTCGGTGAGTTGAGCCGAGCAGTAGTCGGCGTATTTGGCCCTCAGTACGCCTTCGTCGGACTCCGATCCCCTCTCGGCATCCCGACCGGACGCTGGACGCTCCGTATCGGAGGACACGGCTTTCCTCGGCTCGCAATCGCTGGCCAACCCCTCACCTCCCCGCTCACCACTCCCTGCGCGATGTAGCCCCGGGTGGGACGGGCGTCAACGCCTCCGGCCGGGACCGCGGTCCGTGGTCCGCGACGGGATCTTCGCCGACGCGAGCTCGTCGGCCGTTTCTTTCAGCGGCGTCTCGAGGTGGGGGTCTTGAGTTCGTCGAAGATGATGCGGCGGGCCAGAACGTACTGTATGGCACGCTCGAGGAACTCGGGATCTCGCTGGCGCACGGCCTCCACATCCGCGGCAAGCTCCTTGGGGAGATCCACGACGACGTTGACGAGGCTACAGTCGGATGATGCCATCATTGTCAGGGGCACGCTCGCAAGAAAATTCGAGGGTTTCGCTCTCTGTATCCGAACGGACGCCGGAGGTCCGCGGCAATCAGGGGCCATGCATTTCCCGTCGCGCTTTGAGGATAGGATCGACGTTCCCGCCCCTGCAAGCGGGCGACGGGTTCCTCCAAGGATCGAAGGATCGTGTAGTGAGATCGTAACAGGTTGTCCAACAGTGTGTTACGTGACTGTTGAATGATCGTCCAAAACTATCGATCACGTGTGGATTGTGCCGCTAATCCACGCTGGGACGGCGGCGTTCGCAAGCAGCGTTCATGCATGTTACACGCGGCGATGAACGGGCTGCGGCGACGACTCGCAGGAGCGGGCACGCGCATGATTTTTTGCAAAAAATATGGATTGCCACCGATGCACGGCCGGCTCGCCGGATGCTTCGCCGTTGGGGCGCCGGTGGGGCGCCGGTGGGGGCACTGGCAGCCCCCGGCGAGCCCCGCGGCAAGCCCCGCCGCCTTCGCCTTCGAGCGGCACTGGCGGGGGGTTTCGCGGCAGGCTGCCGGCGCGCGCTCGACCGTGCGACCCGGGGGGCGGACGGCTATGCTGTGCGCTTCACCTCCCGCGGGGCGGCCGAGGCGGGGGGATGGCCCTTAACGGACCACAAGCGGAGGGATGCGAGTGACGGATTCCGCGCCTGGAGCGTTGATCCTCGGAGCCTCGAGCGGCTTTGGCGAAGCGGCCGCGCTGGCGTTCGCCGAAGCCGGTTACGACATTTACGGGGTACACCTGGACCGGAGAGCGGGACTCGCGCACGTCGGCGAGATTCGGGCCCTCATCGAATCGCGTGGACGGCGCGCGGTCTTCTTCAACGTGAACGCGGCTTCCGCAAGGAAGCGCGACAGGGTGCTGGACGAAATCGCGGAGGGCGCCGGGGCAGGTTCCGTTCGCGTGCTGATGCACTCTCTGGCCTTCGGAACGCTGCTCCCCTTCGTGCCTGACGACGCTTCGGGGATGAGTCCCGAGCAGATGAACATGACGCTCGACGTCATGGCCCACACGCTGGTCTACTGGACCCAGGGGCTGCTCGAGCGCGGCCTGATGGGGGAAGGCGGCCGGATCTTCGCCATGACCTCTTCGGGCGGCGACCGGGTGATCCCATCCTACGGCGCCGTCTCCGCGGCCAAGGCCGCGCTCGAATCGCACTGCCGCCAACTCGCGCTCGAACTCGCGACGAAGGGCATCACCGTCAACTCGATCCGCGCCGGTGTCACCGATACGCCCGCGCTTCGCAAGATCCCCGGCGCGAAACACATGATCGCCGAAGCCGCGGCCCAGAACCCCCACGGGCGACTCGGAACCCCGGAAGACGTGGCGCGCTGCATGGTCGCGCTCGCCGCGCCGGAAACGGGGTGGATGACGGGGAACACGATCCGCGTGGACGGAGGCGAGGATTTCGTCGGCTCCAGGCCGCCCGGGGACTAGTGGAACTCGTGTAATGGACGCCGGACGGCTGGCCGGACCGGTGGCGGAGGTGGCCCGGGAGATCGTCTCCGACGAGGTGGAATACTGGCGGAGCGAGATCACCCGCCCCTGGCGGACGGGACGGCCCGGGCGCTGGGCGGAGGTCGGCCGCTGGATCGGGACCGGCCTCGCCGTGGGCGCGGCGGTGTGGGGCGTGATCGCCGCGATCCAGGAGGAGCGTGTCCGGGACTGAGGCGCGTCAGTTCCCGGACCGCGTCAGTTCCCGGGCAGGGTGAGTACGATCTCGATCCGGCGGTTCCGCGCGCGTCCCTCCTCCGTCTCGTTGCTCGCGACCGGGCGTTCCTCGCCGAGGCCGGCGGCCTCGACCCGCGAGGACGGGATGGGCACCCGGGCGAGCAGATGCTCGCGCACGGCGATGGCCCGTTGCTGACTCAGCGCCTGATTCCCGCGAGTCCCGCCCTGCGAGTCGGTGTGCCCCTCGATCCGCAGGGTCGCCCCCGGGAAGGTCGTGATGACGCGCTGCACCTTGGTGAGCAGGGGGTACAGCGCTTCGTCGATCTCGGTCCGCGCGGGCTCGAAGGTGAGGCCGAACAGCCGGAGGACGAGCCGGTCTCCGGCGAGCAGAACTTCCCCTTCGGCAGGCGTGAAGAGGCCCTGGACCTCGCGCAGCCGCGCCTCCCGCTCGCGGACGGCGAGCAATTCGTCCCGGGCTCCCGTGAAGCGCCGTTCGAACTCGGCGAGGCGGTCCTCCAGCGAGGCCAGCCGGCCGCCGAGTTCCGAAGTCCTCGCGCGTTCGTCCGCCAACTCGACGCCCAGCCGCTCGTTGTCCGCCCGGAGGCGGGAGATGGCCCCCGCGATGCGCGCGGTCGTTTCGCCGGTGTCGCTCCGGAGGGGCTCCACGTCCGCGGCTTCGGCGAGGCGAGCCAGGTCCGCCTCATGCCCGTCGAGCAATCGTTCGACCGTCACGTGGCGCCGACGCACGCTGTCGAACAGGGCGGCAATGCGGTGCGCGCGGGAGAAAGCGGCGAACGCGGCCTCGCCGGACCGCGCCGGCCCCTCCACCGGAGCGAGGATCTCGATCGCCGCTTCCGCGCGCGCCAGGTGCGCCTCGCCCGCCTCGAACGCGCTCGGGGCCAGCTCGCTCGCCCCCGCGTTCATGGCGGCGGCGCGCGCCTGGACCGCCACTCCCAGAAACTCGTCGCGCCGCGCGGCCCGGGTCGCCCGCCGGTAGAGCACGGTCGCGCGGCCCGTTCGCACGGCGACGTCTTCCATATCCTCGCGCTCCAGGCGCCGGCCGGCCGTCTCGAGTTCGGATTCGGCTCTCGCCCACCCTTCGACCGCCCGCGTTTCGGCTTCGGAGGCGCGGGCTTCGTCTCGTGCCGCGAGCGCCTCCCGGAAGTGCGGCCGGCCCGCGGCCGCGATCCCCTCCGCCGCGGCGAGCCAGCGTCCGGCTTCGCCCAGCATCTCCTCGAACCGCGCATCCCGTCGGCCATCCCGCAGACGACGCGCCGCGTCTTCCAACCGGTCCTCGGCCTCACCGAACGAAGACGGCGCGAGGAGGTGGATCCCGTTCTCGCGCGCCTGGCCGAGGCGAGCCTCGAGGGCCTGCAGCGAACCCGCGCCTTCCTGAGCGGCGGCCGGACCCGGACACAGGAAGACGAACGCGACGAGTACGGCCTCGACGAATCCCCCGAACCGCCGCCGGCCCGCCCGCCGCGGCCGCAGCCGGGCTGCGAGCCTGTGCCTGACAAAACCCATGTTTTTCGTGCTCTTCCCCATCTGCCAGCAAACGAATCCGGCGCGAGTCCACTGCACGATACGAAGTGAACCGGGCACCTTTCAATCTCACTCCCGGGCCGCCAGATTGCCCCTCCCTTCGCGAAACATATTCACCCAGGGGGATCCCTTCATGAAACCACCTGTCGCCGAGGCTCAGCAGGGCGCAGATCCCGGCATTCCACGTCCCGGCAACGAACCTGTCCACGACTACGCCCCGGGCAGTCCCGAACGGACCGCCCTCAAGGAGGAGTTGCTCCGCCAGCGCGGCGAGGTCGTCGAAATCCCGCTGATCATCGGAGGGCGCGAGGTTCGGACCTCGAAGACGTTCGACGTGACGATGCCGCACGACCACGGCCACGCGCTGGCGCGCTGTCACATCGCCGGGGCCGCCGAGGCGCAGGCCGCCATCGACGCCTCGCGCGAGGCCTGGGCGGAGTGGTCGAACTGGGCCTGGGAGGACCGCGCCGCGATTCTCCTCCGCGCCGCCGAACTGCTCGCCGGCCCCTGGAGGATGAAGCTCAACGCCGCGACCATGCTCGGGCAGAGCAAGACGGCGTTCCAGGCCGAGATCGACGCCGCGTGCGAGATCGTCGACTTCTGGCGCTTCAACTCCTTCTTCGCGGGGCGCGTGCACGCGGAGCAACCGATCTCGGGGCCGGGCGTCCGGAACCGCATGGACCACCGTCCGCTCGAGGGGTTCGTCTACGCCATCAGTCCGTTCAACTTCACGGCCATCGGGGCCAACCTGACCACGTCCCCCGCGCTCATGGGGAACGTCGCGATCTGGAAGCCCTCGACCACCGGCGTGCTCGGTTCCTGGTACGTGATGAAGCTCCTCGAAGCGGCGGGGCTCCCGCCGGGCGTGATCAACTTCATCCCGGGCGTCGCCTCGGAGATCAGCGACATCCTCCTGTCGAGCCCGGAACTCGGCGGCATCCACTTCACCGGTTCGACCGGCACCTTCCAGCATCTCTGGAAGTCCGTCGCGCGGAACGTGGAGAACTATCGCGCCTATCCGAGACTCGTCGGCGAGACGGGCGGCAAGGACTTCATCGTCGCGCACGAGAGCGCGGACCCGCAGGCGCTCGCGGTCGCGATCGTGCAGGGCGGTTTCGAGTACCAGGGACAGAAGTGCTCGGCGACCTCTCGCGTGTACGTGCCCGACACGATGTGGGAAGATGTACGAGACCGCGTGGTCGCGATGACCGGGGAACTCCGCATGGGCGACCCGACGGACTTCCGGAACTTCCTCGGCGCCGTGATCGACCGGGCGGCGTTCGACCGCATCAAGTCGTACATCGACTACGCCCGCGAGTCCGGCGATGCGCGCATCCTCGCCGGAGGCGGCTGCGATGACAGCCGGGGCTACTTCATCGAGCCCACCCTGGTGGAGGCGGACGATCCCGGGCACCGGCTGATGTGCGAGGAGATCTTCGGGCCGGTGGTCACCCTGCATTCGTACCGCGCGTCGGACTGGGAATCCACGCTCGCCCTGGTCGACGGGACGTCCCCCTACGCGCTCACGGGCGCGGTGTTCGCGCGGGACGAGGCGGCCCTCCGAAGCGCGGGCGAGGCGCTGCGGAACGCGGCGGGGAACTACTACATCAACGACAAGCCGTCCGGCGCGGTCGTCGGCCAGCAGCCCTTCGGGGGCGGCCGCGCGAGCGGCACGAACGACAAGGCCGGATCCGTGCTGAACCTCGTGCGCTGGGTCTCCCCCCGGACGATCAAGGAGACCTTCGATCCGCCCACCGACTACCGGTATCCCTTCATGGGGGCGGAGTGAGGAGGGGCGTTTGGCTGCTGGTGGCCGCCGGCGCGGCCGTCGGGTGCGGCGACGAGCCCGAAATCAACATCCGGGAGGTGTTGGAGAACGCGACGTTCCTCACGCTGGACGGCGGCGAGATCACGCTCACGGCAGGCGCGACGACCAGTGCAGGCAACGTACGGCACGAACTCCTCCTCACGGCGGACGGCGATCTCGATTTTGATTCGGACATCGACGCCGTCGCGGTGCTCGCGGCGGATCAGGGGCGCGAACGTTTCCTGACCCTGCATGCCCTGCTGAGGGACGGCGATCAGCTGCGGGATGTGTCCGCGCGCCTCATTGGAGACCGGATCGAAGTTCACCGGGCGGAGATTCTCGATGGGATGATCCGGCTGAACGTCCGGATTCGCGGGCCACGCGAGCCGGTCACGGTCCGCCCATCGGTCGACCGGACGCCGTACTTCGCGCTGACGGACCGGGGGCTGACCTCCGTCACGCTCATCGACGGCGCCGATGGGGAGGAGGCGCCGGCCGACGCCGCCGGGGCCGGTAACGGGACCCCGGCGGCCGCGCCTGGGCTGTACTCGCACGAATGGGAGCTTGAATCGTTCGACCGCGGGGACTGGAGCGCGAACCTTGGCGAGCTGCGAGAACCGGTGAGACTCAGATTCCGGGCGGAGCCGCGCGCCGACGCGGACGTGACCGGGGAGTTGGCGGGGTTCGCGGGCTGCAATCGGATCTTCGCGAGTTTCCGCGTGCATGAGGGGGAGGCCCTGCGGTTCTACGGCGTAACGGCCATGCGAAAGCTCTGCCCGGAACGGGAGGCGAACTTCGAGCAGCGCCTTCTCGACGCGCTTCGTTTCGTGAGGGCGTTCCGGGTCGAGGGCGACCGGATGACCCTCGCCCTCCGAGGCGGCGCGATTCGTTTCCGGGTCGGACAGCCGCTGGCCCCGCACGCGCCCGGCGCCGCCCCGGACCCGCCCGACGCGAGTTCAATGTAGATTCACGGTTCGCCCTGCGGGTGGAAGACCCGGTCCGGGCGGGAGAGGCGCGACGGCATGGGACGTTTCACAGACGAGGAACTTCAGCGGAAGGTGCAGGAAGGGTTCATCGTCGAGTCCGAAGAGGACATGACGGAGACCTACAAGCGGGCGCTGATCACGCAGCTCACCGTCCAGGGCGACACCGAGCTGATCAGCGCGCCGGCCTACTTCATGGCCGCCCGCGACGCTCCGTCCACGAACACGATGGTCTCGGCCATGGCGATCATCCAGGACGAACTCGGGCACGCGAACATCGCCTACCGCCTGCTCGAGGATCTCGGCGTGGACCGCCACTGGCTGCTCTACGAGCGGGAACCCGCCCACTTCAAGCACCCCTACGGCTTCGACCAGCCGCTCATGAACTGGGCCGAGCTGGTTTCGGCGAACGCGCTCTACGACCGGGCCGGGATCACGCTGCTGGGCGACGTCCACCGCAACACGAGCTACGGGCCGCTCAAGCGCGGTCTCGTCAAGGTGAGCATGGAGGAGAACTTCCACCTGCGGCACGGCGAGGTCTGGATCCGCCGCTTCGCCGAGGCGGGAGGCGCCGCGAAGGAAGCGGTGCAGCGGACGCTCGACTGGATGTTTCCGATGGGCGTTGAGTGGTTCGGGATGCCCGACGACCGCAAGCACCACAACGCGCAACTCGACTTCCGCCTCAAGGGGATGACGAACGACCAGCTGCGCCGGACCTGGCTCAAGGCGGTCGTGCCGCTGTGCGAGGAGCTGGGGTACGACCTGCCGGCCCAGTACGACCCCGACACGGACGAAGTGGAGCTGACCTACGAGCTTCCCTGCCAGTACGACCCGGGGGCGCGACGCTGGCTTTTCAATGAGACGATCACGTGGAAGCAGGTGTTCGAGCGGTGGAAGGCGCGCGGCCCGATGAACGAGCAATACGTCGATTCGCTGCGGCGAAGCCGGTTCGCGGTCGAGCGGCTGCTCGCGGCATGACCGCCGACGCCCCGGCTCGCGGCGTGGCGCGCACGCGGCACCTCCCGCGGTACCTCCCCCGGTACGAGGCGGGCATGGACTTCGGCGCCGTGCTCCGGGAGACGCGGGGCGGACGGGAACTGCCGCCCCCTCCCGCCTTCACCGAACCCGCCGCGGACCTCGCCGAACGGGCGCGCCGGGCGCTCTACGAGGTCGCGGATCCGGAATTCCCGATTTCGATCGTCGACCTGGGGCTCGTGCGCGGCGTCGAGGGGGACGAGAAGGCCGGGTCCGTCACCGTTCACCTCACCTTCACGGCCACCGCCTGCCCCTGCATGGACTTCATCGAATGGGACGTGCGGCAGCGGCTGCTGGAGATGGACGGCATCCGGAAGGTCGAGATCGTGACCGGGTGGGATCCTCCCTGGACGACGGCCGCCATCTCCGCGCGCGGACGGCGACTCCTCCGCTCCGTCGGAGTCGTCACGTGATCCGCAACGGCCGGGTCTACGAGGTGTTCGCGCGCAAGAAGCGGGCGGACCGCTTCGAGCACGTGGGCGCGGTGTCCGCCCCCAACGAGCAGTTGGCGCGGGTCTACGCGTGGCAGACGTACGACGAGGCCAAGTGGTTCGAGATGACCGTCGCGCCGCGCGATGCGTTCGCAGCGGTGAATCGGCCGCAGGCCCCGTTCACGCTGGGCGGTTCGGGCGGGCGGGCTTCGGCGGATTCTCGATGACGGAGAGCGGTTTCCGGTCGGCGGCGGACCTTCCGGAGGGCGTGTCCGGGCACCTCGCCAACCTCATCCTCGCCCTCGCCGACAACAAGCGGCTGCTCGGCATCCGCTACTCGGACTGGATCCTCGGCGCGCCCTCGGTCGAGGCGGGCATCGCCTGTTCCGCCATGGCGCAGGACGAGTGGGGGCACGCCCGCATCCTCTATGCGATGCTGCGCGACTTCGGCCACGATCCGTCCGTTCTCGAGCACGAGCGCGCGTCCGACGAGTACCACAGCTCCGAACTGCTCGACCGGGATGTCGCCTCCTGGGAGGAGTTCCTCGCCCTCAACTTCCTGTGGGACACCGCGCTTTCGGTCCAGTTCGAGATGCTCGTGGAGAGCCGCTACGAGCCGATCCACTACAAGGTGCGCAAGCTGCTCGAGGAGGAGCGCTTCCATTTCGATCACGGGCAGGGGTGGACCTCCCGCCTGTTGAGCGCCGAGGGCGGGCGGGCGGCGCTGGCCGAAGCCTTCGGAGCGGCCTGGAACGCGTGTCTGCGCGGCTTCGGCCCCGACGACGACCCGCTCAGCGGGACGCTCGCCGCGCACGGAATCGTGCGGCGGGATGCCGCCGGGGCGCGGGCGCGCTGGCTGGAACGCGTGGGTCCGGTCGCCGCGGAGACCGGCCTGGCGCGCGACGCCGGATCGGAGTGGGTCAGCACGCGCGAACCCGTCTGGGAGGACCGCTGGCTCCTGCGCCGGCGGGCGGTGGAGGGCGGCCCCGATGACGATTCCCTCGCGCGGGTCCGGGGCGACCGTAACCGAGAACTCCTGATGGACTGAAGTCCATGGCCGACGGCACGAAGCACGACAGCGTGAAGCACGACGGCGCGGGCGGCGGTGCCCCGCCGCAGCGGTTGCCGCTCGACGACCCCGTCGAATCGTCCGGCATGCCGGCATCCGTCCCCTGCCCCTTCTGCGACTCCGACGACTCCGACCCGTTCGCCACCTTCGGGGGACAGGCTTCGACCGCCCAGTACTACTGCAACGCCTGCCGAACCGTCTTCGAGGCCGTGAGGTGGCGCTGAACTGGTAGCGCTCGAGCCCGGACTCCATCGCGGGCGAGTCCCGCCGCTCGCTCCCTTCGCCAGCGCGCTGGCCGCGTTCGCCTCGGGGCAATCGGATCCCGGACTTCGGCTGCGCAGCAGCCTCGGGGAAGATGCACCGCTGCCGGCCGGGTTTTTCTTCCGGACGCCGGATCAGTGGATGGACTTCGAGCGCCATGCCGTCGAGTTGTGCCGCGGCCGGGTGCTCGACCTCGGGGCCGGGGCGGGACCGCACACGCTCGCGCTCGAGGCGCTGGGGCGCCCCGTCGTCGCGGTCGACGGCTCCGCCACGGTCGCTCGCCTGCTGCGGGCGCGCGGGGCGGCGTCCGTCGTGCACGCCGACTTCCGCCACTGGTGGCGACCGGGATTCGACACGGTCCTCATGCTCATGAACGGGCTGGGGCCGGTGGGAACGCTGGCGGGCCTCGACCGGTTCCTCGCGCACGCCCCCCGGTTCCTGGCGCCGGGCGGACAGATCCTGGTCGACGGCGCGGAAGCCGTCATTCGAGGACGCTCGGCGACGGCGGGCTGGCCGCCTGCCGGCGACTATCCCGGCCAGGCGTGGATCGAGCTTTCCCACGCGGGCCGCGTCGGCCGACCCTTCCGCGAGTTGTACATCGATCTCGAGGCGCTCGCGCGCCACGCCACGCGGGCCGGCTGGCGGTTGGACGTGGCGTTCGAGGACGGGAACGGGGTCTATCTCGCCCGCCTCACGAGACGGTCCTGACCTTCCGGGACACCCGCGGACACCTGGATGCCTGCCAACCATTTCTTCGATTCCGGAGTCGAACGTTCAGGAGCCGGCAGAAACTTTCTCTCATTTTTTCCGTACCACGAGGGTACAGATCGCAACCGCCGATTCCGAGGAAGGGGCAGATCAAATGGACAGGTTGTCAAAATGGGCGACCACGGGTTCTCTGGCCTGGCTGGTGATGGCGGTTGGGTTGATTCTGGGCACGCACAGCGGGTCCGTGCAGGGTGCGCAGGCTGCCGGGACTCAACCCGCCCCGGAAGTCGCAACGTGTCCGGAGACTTCCGTCGCGGCGGCTCCAGCGACGGTGGATTTCACCGCCCCCGCGAGGTCCTGAGCGGAGCCGCATCGCTCGCGCCGCCGCCCGATGGGCCGGGTCCGTACCGGGACCCGGCCTTTTTTTTTAGGTTCCCCCCCATGCCGCAACGAGAGCGTCCGGATTTCATCCGTCAGATCGTCGCCGAAGATGTCCTGAGCGGGCGTCACGGGGGGCGTGTGCTCACTCGCTTTCCGCCCGAACCCAACGGCTTCCTTCACGTGGGCCACGCCTCCGCCATCTGCCTCGACTTCGAGGTGGCGCGGGAGCACGGCGGCCGCACGACGCTGCGCATGGACGACACGAACCCGACGACGGAGGACCCGTCCTACGTCGAGGCGATCGCGCGGGACATCCGCTGGCTGGGCTTCGAGTGGGACGGCGAGATCCGCTACGCGTCGGACTACTTCGGGGCGCTGTACCGGATGGCGGTGCGGATGATCGAGGACGGCTTCGCCTACGTGGACAGCCTGTCCGAGGAGGAGATCCGCGCGCACCGCGGGTCGGTGCGAGAGCCCAGCCGGCCCAGCCCGTACCGGGAGCGCTCGATCGAGGAGAACCTGGATCTCTTCCGGCGCATGCGCGACGGGGAGTTCGCCGATGGGGAGCACGTACTCCGCGCGCGGATCGACCTCGCCTCGTCGAACATGAAGCTGCGCGACCCGCTGATGTACCGAATCCGGCACGCGCACCACTACCGGACGGGCGATGCCTGGCCGATCTACCCCTTCTATGACTGGGCGCACGGCCAGTCCGACGCCATCGAGGGGATCACGCACTCCTTCTGCACGCTCGAGTTCCAGGACAATCGAGCGCTCTATGACTGGTTCATCGAGCATACGCGTCCCGCTTCCGCCCGCATCGCCCGCGTGCCGGGGGCGGAGGGCGGCGGCGGAGAGGCGCTCGGTTCCTGGGACCCGCGGCCCCGCCAGTACGAGTTCGCGCGCCGCAACCTCGACTACACGATCGTGAGCAAGCGGAAACTCCTCCTCCTCGTCGAGGAGGGACACGTGTCGGGGTGGGACGACCCGCGCATGCCCACGCTGGCCGGCATGCGGCGCCGCGGCATTTCCCCCGACGCGATACGCGCCTTCTGCCGGCAGGTCGGGATCGGGAAGGCCGACAACCGGGTGGAAATCGCCACGCTCGAATGGGCCGTGCGGGAGGCGCTGAACCGGCGGGCGCCGCGCGCGCTCGCGGTGCTGCGTCCGCTCGAGGTCGTCATCGAGAACTGCCCGGAAGGCGAGGTGGACTGGATCGAAGCCCCGTACTTCCCGCGCGGCGCCGATGCCCCGCCGGAGGGATGGCCCGAAACGCGGAAGGTTCCGTTCGCCCGGGTCCTCTACATCGAACGGGACGATTTCGCGGAGGAGCCGGCCAAGGGCTTCCGTCGGCTCGCCCCCGGACGCGAGGTGCGCCTGCGGCACGGCTATTTCATCACGTGCCGCCGCGTGGAGAAGGACGACGCGGGCGAGATCGTGCGCCTGCATTGCACGTACGATCCGGCGACGCGAAGCGGATCGGCACCCGACGGGCGGCGGCCGGCGGGCACGATCCACTGGGTGTCGGCCACGGAGTCGGTGCCGCTGGAGGTCCGCCTCTACGACCGTCTGTTCCGCGTCTCCGATCCGGCCGGCGGCGCGGAAGGCCTCCGCGAGAGCCTCAACCCGGACTCCCTGCAGGTCCTGACCGGCGCGCGCGGCGAGCCGAGCCTGGCCGGCGACCCGAGTCGGGCCGGCGAGCCCGGTCCGGTCGGCGATCCGCCCGGGACGGCCTGGCAGTTCGAGCGATTGGGCTACTTCGTCCCGGACCGGGCCACACGAGCCGGGACGGCGGGGGCGACGGCCGACGCGGGCGGCGAAGCGCCGGCCGGCGGCGCGCTCGTCTTCAACCGGACGGTGACGCTCCGCGACGCCTGGAGCCGGCGCGCGAAGTCGGGCGACACCCACGCCACTGACGCCGGGGAGGCGCGGACCCCCGCGGCGGATGAGTCGGCCGGGCCGCCGGTCCCCGGCATCGACTCGGCCCGGGAAGCCCGCGATGCGGCGAGGCGCGCCGACCCCGCGCTCCGGGCGGCCTTCGACCGCTTCCGCGACCCGCTGGGCCTGCCCGAAGAAGTCGCCGACCTGCTCAGTGGTTCCGCCGAGTCGGTGCGCTATTATGAGCGGGCGATCGGCGGCGTCGTCGACCCGGCCGCCGTCGCGACCTGGCTCGTCCACGAGGTCCGCGGCGCCGGGGGCAGCGAAGGCGACGCGGGCGCCCTCAAGCCGGAGGCGCTGGCCGAGCTGGTGGAACTCGTGCTCGAACGCTCGATCTCGCGGGCGGTGGCGAAGTCGCTGCTGGCGCGGCTCGTGGAAGAGGGCGGAAGCCCCCGGGAGATCGTTCAGCGCGAGGGGCTGGGCCGGATCGGCGATGCCGAGCAGATTCGCGAGATCGTGCACGACGTCGTGGCCGCCCATCCGGCCGAGGTGGCGCGATATGCCGCCGGGCAGACCGGCCTCGCCGGTTTTTTCGTCGGCCAGGTCATGCGCGCGACGCACGGGCGCGCGGACCCGGCCATCGTGAGGGAACTCCTCGAGGAGAGTCTCAATGACGCGACGTGAAGCGGTGCTTCGATCGCTCCGGCAACTCCGCCGCGGGTTTCTCGTGCTTGCCCTCTGGGGGGTGTGGCCGGCCACGACGCTCGAAGCGCAGGACCCGGTGCCCGCGGACAGCGTGATCTCGCTGGGCGAGCTGATCGTCTCGGCGCTCCGCGCCCCGATGTCCGTGGGTGAGATCCCGGCCAACGTGACGACCGTGACGCGCGAGGAACTGCGGCTCTCCGCGGCGCAGACGCTCCAGGATGTCCTGCAGGAAGTGCCGGGCCTCAACTTCCGCTTCCCGTTCCAGGCCGGAGTCGCCCATCCCTCCTGGCAGGCCGTCACCCTGCGCGGACTGGGGGGCACCGCCGCCAGCCGCACGCTGGTGCTCGTCGATGGCGTGCCACTGAACGACCCGTACTTCGGCTGGGTGCGCTGGAGCCAGGTCCCGGTGGAGGTGATCGAGCGCATCGAGATCGTGCGCGGCGGCGCGACCGTGAGCTGGGGCAGTCAGAGCCTCGCGGGCGTCGTCCACGTGATCACGCGCTCCGGCGGCGGCGGCGGGTCGTCCGCGAGCGTGCAGGGAGGGAGCCAGTCCACCTTCCGAGGCGATGCGATGGCGTCCTTCGGCGACGACCGCGCCGGCGGCTACGTGGCGGGCGAGTTCTTCGACAGCGACGGCTACATCCTGACAGAGCCCAGCCTGCGTGGCGCGGTGGACATCCCCTCCGCGTCGAGCCACGGAGCCCTGCGGGCGAAGGTCGAGTTCCAGGCCGGGGACCGCCTGCGCATCCACGCCCAGGGGAATTACTTCGACCAGGACAAGGACAACGCGACGCCCCTCCGCAACAACACCACCGAAGCGGGCTTCGGACAGCTCGGCGCCACGCTCACGACCGGGGATGCGTCCACGCTCGCGTTCAACGCCTACATGCAGTCGCAGACGTACGTGAACTCGTTCTCGGGGGTCGGGGCAGGCCGGAACAGCGAGGAACCTTCCATCAGCCAGGACGTGCCCTCATCGGGGGTGGGCGCCAACCTGGTCTGGGGCGGAGAGGATTTAACGGTCGGCGCCGACTTCCTGCGGGCGACGGGCGCCGCGACGGAGCAGTACCTGTTTCGAGACGGCGCCTTCACCCGACAGCGGGAGACCGGAGGCGATCAAACCCTGTTCGGTCTCTTCGGCCAGGCCCACGGAGACCTCGGGGAGCGGTTGAGATGGTACTCCGGCGCACGGCTCGACGTGTGGCAAAACTCGTCCGGCTCGCGGCACATCTTCAACACGGCAGACCGCAGCGTACTCACGGACGAGGCGTTCGAGGACCGCAGCGGAACACAGTTCAGCTCGAATATCGGCCTCCTGTTCGACGCGTCCGAACGCGTCGCGATGCGGCTGAATCTCCACACCGGCCTCCGGGTCCCGACCCTGAACGAACTGTACAAGCCCTTCCGCGCGGCCGGGAACGTCGTCAACGAGTCCAACGAGGCGCTCGAGCCGGAAAAGGTCAGTGGCGCCGAGATCGGCGTGGACCTTCAGCCCGACCCCTCGGTGCTGATCCGGCTGACCGGCTTCCTCGCCAACGTGCGCGATGCGATCACCGACGTCACGATCCAGGAAGCCGAGACGTCCGGCGTCATTCAGCCGTGCGGCTTCGTGGCGGCCGGGGGCGTGTGCCGCCGCCGCGACAACGTGGGCACGCTGCGGAGCGTGGGACTCGAGACCGAAATCGAATTGCGTCCGTCCGCCGCCTGGCTGCTGGCGCTGAACCACCAGTACAACCCGACGGAGGTGACGGACGCGCCGGGCCGCCCGGACCTCATCGGGAACGAAGTGCAGGGGAGCCCGACGCACCGCGCCATGCTGCGGGTCGGGCACATCGACCCGTCCACGCTGGAGGTGGTCGCGACCGGCCGGTATCTGGGCGCCCGCTTCGACAACGACCTCAACACGGGCGAGATCGCGGGCTCATTTCTCCTGGATGTCCGCTTCCGCCGTCAGCTGACGAGCCGGCTGAGCGCCTTCGCGAGCGTGCAGAACGTCTTCGACACCATCGCCGAGATGTCCCACGACGCGAACGGCTTCATCCGGGTGGGCGCACCGCGAACCCTGGTCGGCGGCCTGCGGGTGCGCTTCGGCGGCTGAGAGAGGGGCGGCGCCCGGCCCCCCCCCCCCCCCCAAACTGTATCAAAAACACC
>VXMQ01000158.1 GCA_009841015.1 Candidatus Palauibacter denitrificans
CCCCCGACGCCCCGCACGCCCGTGACGGCGCCCTCCCGCACGGCTCGGCCGAACCGCCGCACGCGCCCCGGCGGCTCAGCTTCCGCTGCTTCGGGCCGCTCCGACGGGGACATCTCGTCGTCGAAGCCCGCGGCTTCCGCTCCGCGCTTTCCTCGGGCCACCTGGGCGGCGAGGACCGGGAGCAGCGTGAGCGCCACGAGGAGCGAGGCGAGGAGGGAGAACGTCACCGCGAGCGACAGGTCGCCGAAGAGCGCGCCCGCCACGCCCTCCACGTACAGCACCGGGCCGAACACGGCGATGGTGGTGAGGGTGGATGCCGTGATCGCCGCCGCCACCTCCCGGGCGCCCCGCCCGGCCGACGCCCGCGCGCTCCCGCCCGACTCCTCGCGGTGCCGGAAGATGTTCTCGAGCACGACGATGGAGTTGTCGACGAGCAGTCCGACCCCGAGCGCGAGGCCCCCGAGCGACATGATGTTGAGACTGACATCGAACGCGTAGCAGAGCGCGAAGGCCGCCATGACCGAGATCGGGATGGCGAGGCCGATGGCGAGCGGATACCTCGGATCGCGCAGGAAGAGGAAGAGGACGAGGAAGGCCAGCGCCCCGCCCACCAGCAGCGCGGAGACGACGTTCGAGATCGCGTCCCGGATGAACGCCGCCTGGCTGGAGGCGATCTCGATCGATATCCCCGGGAATTCCTCCCGCAGCTGATCCAGCGTCTCGCGCACGCCGTCCGCCACACGAACCGTGTTCGTCCCCGCCTCCTTGAACACCTGGAGGCCGATCGCCGGCTCCCCGTTGAAGCGTGCGATCGTCTCGAGGTCCGCGATCGTGTCGACCACGGTGGCGACGTCGGACAGCCGCACGGGACGGGCTCCGACGCCCCGGGGCCGCGCGATGACGACGGCGAGCAGTTCATCGACCTCCCGGAACTGGCCCAGCGTGCGCAGGCTGTACTCGAACCGGCCCCGCTGGATCGTGCCGCCGGGCGCATTGTAGTTCGCCTGGTCGAGCGCGTTCGAGATCTCGCTGAGCGAAACCTCGTGCACATCCAGGTATTCCGGATCCACGATGACCCGCAGCTCCCGCTCGGGTCCGCCCGTCAGCCCCGCGAGCGAGACGCCGTCCAACTGCTCCAGGCGACGCTTGAAGACGACCTCGGAGAGATCGCGCAGGTTCCGCAGGTCGGCCCCGCTCACGGCCAGCGTCATGATCGGATCGCTCGTCGGATCCGATCTTAGAATCGTGGGCCGCTCCGAGCCTTCGGGGAGGAGGTCGGACAGGTTGTCCAGCTTCTCCCGGGTGTGGAGGGTCGCGAACTCCATGTCCGTGCCCCACGCGAACTGGAGCTGGACGAGCGACTGCCCCTCGCGCGATCGCGAGGAGATCCCCCGCGCCCCCGGAATCGAGTACAGCCGCGTCTCGATGGGTTCCGTGATGAAGCGCTCGACTTCCGCGGGCCCCGCGTCCGAATACGTCGTCCACACGGAGAGCGTCGGGAAGGCGACATCCGGCAGGAGGTCGATGGGCAGGCGCAGGAACGACACCACGCCCAGCACGGCGATGCCCACATAGAGCATCGCCGTAGCCACCGGCCGCCGAAGCGAAACGTCGGGAAGCGCCACCTAGCTGGAGGGCCCTCCACCCATGTATTCGGCCAGGTTCGACCAGGCGATCAAGTGATCGTAGCGGCGCTGGATCACCGAAATCTCCGCGTTCTGCGCCGCCTGGACGGCCTGCTGCAGTGCGAGGAAGGATCCCGTCCCGTTCCGGTACCGTTCCTGCTCCATCTCGAGGCGTTCCCGCGAAATCTCGTAGTCGCGCTCAAGCAACTCCAGGATCTGCGCCAACTGCTGGATTTCGGAGCCGTACCGCCGTATGTCACCTTCGATCTCGAGCCGACGCAGGCGCAGTTCCTCCTCCGCCTGCCGTCGCGCCGCCGAGGCCTGAGCGTTCTCCCGCTCGCGGATGAAGCCGTTGAAGATGTTCCATGACACCGAGATGTCGAATCTCTGGCCCGTGTCGCCAGGACGGAACTGCCAGAATGAAGCTTCGGGACCGAACTGTTCACTCCGTCCCCAGCTCACGCCGGCGCTGATCGTCGGAAGGTACGTCGTCCGCGCGGCCCAGAGTCCCGCTGCCGCCGCGGACCTGTCCGCTTCGAGGGCCGCGACTTCGGGATCGGAAGTCACGGCCGCCTGAACGATGAAATCGATATCCGGTACGCCCGCGGGCATACCCTCATCGCTTGCGAGCACCAGACCGTCGCCCGCTTCGGGCGGCAGTCCCATCGAGACCGCCAACTGCCGGAGGCCCACGAGAAGCTGGTTCTGCTCCGTGATGAGCCTGATCCGCGCGTTCAGGAACTGTGATTCGGCGGCCAGCACATCGATTCGTTCGACCGCCGCGATCTCGTATCGCCGCTGGGCGATTTCGAGTTCCAACTCGCGGTCGCTGATCTGGCTCCGCGTGAGTGCGAGAAGCTCCTGACGCCGGAGGGCTCCAAGGAACTCTCTTCGCACGGCGGCGACGACCTGGAGTTGCTGGTCGTCGAGGCGGCGCTGCGCTGCGCGCACACCGAGGGAAGCCTGGCGGAGGTCCGCGAACCGGCGCCCCCCTTCCAGCAACGTAAAGTCCACACGGAATCCCTGGCTTGCCGACTGGGACGTGTACGATAGACGCTCCGGGAGGCGCTCCGTCGGTCCTTCTTCGGCCACGTAGCTGGAGACGGTGGACGTGTTGCGGCCAAGGCTCATGCTGCCGCCGGCTCTGGGAAGGAATGCCCCCCACGCGGCCAGCCTGGTCGCGCCGGCCTGATCCGCTTGCGCCTGAGTCACGCGAAGCATTGGACTTTCGACGAGGGCGATCTGTACGGCCCGCCCAATGTCGAGCGTGTCCGGCAATACCGACCGCTGGGCCGCCACGGACGCCGCGGTTGCGAGACCGGCGACCGTCAGAATGGCCGCGAGTGAGGCCACCTCGCGGCACCGGGGTTGGCGTCGTCCGGCTCCGCGCCTCACCGCGAACCGTCCGTTGAGCCGCTCGTTGAGCTGTCCGTCGCGCCGTCCGGGGCGGGTTCCGTTGGCGTCGCGAGGTCGCTGTGGTTCTCGATGCGCACCTGGGCATCGTGCGTGAGGGTGGCGTGACCGTCGACGAGCACGACTTCGCCGCCCGTGGGCACGAAGGTGTCGTCTCCGTCCGGGTTGGGGATGATCTCGACCTGCGTGTCGTTCTCGAGGCCGAGGGTCACATATTCCCACTGCGCGCGCCCCGTGTCCGAACCCGGACCTCCCGGTTCGAAGACGAACACGACCTGACGCCGGCTCCGCTCTACAACCGCCTCCTTCGGGACGAACGTCCTGTCCTCGAGCTGGCGGCCCGCGATCCGCACGCTCCCCGGCATACCCGGGACGATCCGCGCCTCGGGGTTCGACAGCCGCACGGTGACCCGCGCGGTCAGTGTCTCGGAATCGATCAGCGGATTCACGCTCACGACGCGTCCCTGGAAGACTTCGCCGGGTAGCGCGGGGAAGGTGGCCGTCGCCTGTCGCCCCACCTCCACGAGCGGAAGCTCGGAGTGTAGGACTTCAGCGTCGATGTCGATCTCCGAAAGATCGACGATCGTCGCGATCGAGTCCCCCGCTCGGACGCGGCTCCCCTGCGCCACTGCGAGGTTCGCCACGAAGCCCGAGAACGGAGCGACTATGCGAGTCTTCGCCAGCTCATAACGTCTCTCGGAAAGCGTTGCTTCCTGCTCGTCGAGGCCGACCCGGATTCTCGCCTGTTCCGCCCTGGCCATCCGTACGGAGTCCGGCAGTTGATCGTCGAAGAGCACGCGGTCGTCGTACTCCGCCTGAGCTCGCTTCACGCTGGCTTCCGCCCCTTGTACCCGGAGTTCGTAGAGCGCGGGGTCGATCCGGACGAGCATCTGACCGGCACTCACGAGCCTGCCCTCCTGCACGGGCACGGCGGTCACGGGCCCCTCGACTTCCGCGTGGAGGGGAGCCTGTCGGAGGGACGCAGCGTGACCGCTCGCCGTGACCCAGAGCACGAAGGTGTCGCGCTGGATGACGGCGCCTTCCACCGGGAGGAAAATGTCCGTGGCGAAGGCGGCCGCCGAGGCCGTCCCCCGTACCGCCTCGGCCACGGAATCGGCCGCGGCGTCGCCGAAGCTCTGCGGTTCGTCCGTCTCGTCCTCGTTCAGCCGCATGAAGATGCCGGTGACGGCTGCGCCCGCGACGAGGAGGACGATCAACGTGACCCAATGACGTGCCTTCATAAGCCTCGCACCGCTGTATTCCGTTCGCGTAGTCGACCAATTCGAGTGGTCGCGGCAAGCTCAATCTATTCGGAGATCGAGGCTTTGACACGGGAACGTGCCCTGACGGTTGTACGTCCCGCGGATTGGCCATCTCACCTTGCCGGGGAGCCTAGATGGCGAGGGCCGTCCGGTCAACTAATTCACTAGTAGAACGGGGAGCGCAGGAGGGTTGAAGAGGGAGGCACGCTGATCCGAACGGCGGGAGGCGGGCGGGCGGGATAGCGCGATACCCCCCACCCCGTCCGTCAACTACAGTGCTTATTGCGGAAGTAGGTGATGACCAAGGGGGGCTTAGCCAAGTGCGGCCGGGGAACCAA
>VXMQ01000126.1 GCA_009841015.1 Candidatus Palauibacter denitrificans
TGGCAGGTGATCGACCTGGCGGGCGCGGCCGAGCACGCGGACCTGTGCGAGGCGGCGCTCTCGTACCTGCTGGAACGCATGCGGCTGGAGATCGAGGACCCGGCCGAGACGGCGCGGCTCAAGCTGATGGTCGTGGACGAGGCGTGGCGGTACATGCAGGACCCCGCCGTGCTGAACTACCTGGCCGAGGCGGCCAAGACGTGGCGGAAGAAGAACGCCGCGCTCGTGCTCGCCACCCAGTCCGCCGTGGACGTGACGGGGACGGCGGGCGCCTCGGCCCTTCTCGAATCCATCCCGACCAAGCTGTTCCTCGCCAACGCCGAACTGCCCGACGAGGCCGGGGCGCTGTTCCGGCTGAACGAGTCGGAGATCGCCCGGATCCGGGCGCTGACGCCGAAGCGCGAACTGTATCTCCGCCGGCCGGACGAGGCGGCGGTTCTTCGGCTCGAAGTCGATGCCGAGAGCTACTGGCTCTACACCTCCTCGCCGCTCGACGCCGAGAGGCGCGCCGAGGCCGTGGCGAGGCACGGACTGGCCCGGGCGCTCGAAGCGCTCGCGGGCCGAACCCACCCCACCCCTCCAACCGAGAGGACGTGAACACCATGAAAGCAAGTCCAACCGCTGCGATCCTGCTGGGGATCGTCGTCGTCCTTCTGACGCTGCTCCTGGCGGCGCTCCCGTGCGATGCCGCCGCGCAGCAAACGGGCGCGGACGCCACCCTGCTCCGGGTGCCGTTGCCGGAGGAGGGCCAAGAGCGGATCCCCCGGCTCCGTGCGCGCGCGCGACATACCACGGTCATCGTGCTTCCGGCCGGGGAGCGGATCCTCGACTTCGTGGCCGGCGACTCCGAGTACTGGCACCTGACCGGCGCGGCGAACGTCGCGTACCTGAAGCCGCTGGCCGAGGACGCGGCGACCAATGTTGCGCTCGTCTGCGAATCCGGGCGCATCTACTCGTTCCTCGTCCATGAAGACGGGGAGAAGCCGCCCCACCTGGTCGTCCGCGTGGAGGCGGGAGCGGAGGGGGAGGCCCCGTCCGGCGCTCCCGGGTTCGTCGCCCGGAGCGAGGTCGCCGCCTACCGCGAGATGGCGGCCCAAGCCGCCGATGCCGCGCGGCTGGCCCGCGAGGAAGCCGAGGCCGGGATCGTCGAGGCGCGGGAGCGGGCGGCTGCCGAGGTCGAAGCGTTCCGCGTCTCCTACCCCGAGCGGCTCCGGTTCGAGTACCGGCTGGACCGTGATGCTTCCGAGCGGCCGTTCCGGGTCAAGGCGATGTGGCACGACGGGGAGTTCACCTATCTCCGCTCGCGCGCGCAGGAGTCGCCGGCGCTCTACGAACTCCGCGACGGCGAACCGAGTCTGGTCGCGTTCGATCTCACCGAGGACGGTCTCTACGTCGCCCGGCGCGTCCTGGGCGACGGGTGGCTCCAGATCGGCAACAAGCGGCTGCGCTGGCGGTTCGAGCCCGTGGAGGGTTCGAGATGAGCCTCTGGAAGCAGTTGGTGAAGGAGCCGAAGGGCGCGCTGCCGGGCGGCGTCGTCACGAAGGTCGGGATCGCCCTGATCACCGTGCTCGTGGCCGGGCTGCTGCTGTCCTCGTCGTTTACCGGTCCCGACGAGACGGTCGAGGGCGTCGCCCCCGCGCCGGCCCGGCCCGTGGACGACCGCACGGGCCGGTCGCTCGACGGGCGCTTCAGCGACGAAACCGACCGTCAGAGCCAGCAGGCGGCGGCCGATGCGGACCGGGAACAGGGACAGTCCGGTGCCTCCGGGCAGGACACGGCCGGGCAAGACACGGCCGCAAGTTCAGGCAGCGCCGGGGGCGGCATGGGCCGAGCCGAGTTCGAGTTGCGCGAAGCGCTCCGGCTGGAGGAGGTCGAGCGCCGGACGCGCTCGCTCCGCTCATTCCCCGTCGCGCAATCGCACCGGGATCCGAGCGGACCCTCGGAGGCGGCGGCGTCTCCCGTGGCGCCCGAATCTCCCGACGCGGCACTCGACGGGGCGCTTGCGTCCCTCGGGCAGTCTCTCGCCGCCCTTGAGGCCGAGATGGCGGCCGGACTGGCGGGCGGAGGGCTCCCACCCGGCCTACCGCAACCCGCCGCCGCAACCTCGACGCCGGCACCGGGCCGTTTGGTCCGCCCGCATGACCCGCCGGGCTGGGAGCGCATCCACGAGGGCACGTTCCTGGAGGCGGTGCTCGTCACCCAGTTGTCCGGGGAGTTCCCCGGCCCGGTGCTCGCGATGGTGTCGGCGCCGCTCTATTCGGCCGACCGCCAGCGGGTGCTGGTCCCGCGCGGCGCGCGCGTCGTCGGCACGGCGCAGGCCGTTCAGAACCGCGACCAGACCCGTCTTGCCGTCGCGTTCCACCGGTTGCTGCTGCCCGATGGAAGCTGGATCGACCTTGAGTTCACCGGCCTGAACCAGGTGGGCGAGAGCGCGCTCCGCGACCGGGTGAACCGGCGCTACCTCTCGACGTTCGCGGCTGCCGGAGCGGTCGGCGCGCTGAGCGGGCTCACGCTCGCCGGGGCCTCGCCCTACGGACTTCAAGCGGGCGTCGGGCAGGGACTCGGGGGCAGCGCCACCTCGATGCTGGACCGGTATCTGAACCGTCTGCCGGAGATCACGATCCGCGCGGGCCACAGGCTCCGCATCTGGTTCACCTCCGATGTCCTCGTCCCCACCCCTCCGACACACCGATAAGAGAAAGGACCGTCCCATGCGCCACCGCATCCTCACCGCCGCGCTTCTCGTCCCCGTCCTGCTCCTCGCGGGCGCCCGTCCCGCGAGCGCGCAGTTCGACTTCGGCAGCTGGTTCCAGCGGGCCACGATCATCGCGAATCAGATCACGCAGATCTCGCACCAGGTCACCCAGATCCGGTCGATGGCCCGCCAGCTTACGGAACTCGAAGACCAGCTCGACCACATGGAACGCGCCGCCAAGGGCGAGATCGATGCGCTGCTCCAGCCGTTCTCCGACCTTGCCGCCGATCCCGTCGGCCTGGTGCGCGACGGACTCGGTTGGCGCTCGGACTTCACCGGCCCTGCCCGCGGAACGGTCGATGCCGTCCGGAGGATGGGCAGCGGACGCTCGTTCACGCGGCACTGGAGAACCGCCCGCCACGCGGCGGACCGGGTGACGGACGCCGACATCCTGGCTCTGTTTGCGAACCTTCCGCCCCGAGCCGCGACGCGGGCGCTGGAGGACCACCGCCGCGCCCGCGAGGCCGCCGACCGGCAGCGCGTGCTCGATTACGCGGCGCTGGACGCGGCGGCTGCGCTGGCCGGGACCATCGAGAGCGCGCAGGGCTCGTTCGGCGATCTCACGTCGAACCGGAACCTGTCCAACACGGCCCTTCAGCAAGCGGGGGTCGCGGCCTCGCTGAGCCAGGGCCGGATCGACGCGGCCGTCGGCCAGGTGCTCGCCCATCAGACGGCAATGGAGGCGAGCCGGGCGAGGCAGACCGAACTCGCCCACCTCGAATGGCTGGGCCGCTGGCATGACGGCCGTACGCGGGCGAACGCGCTCGCCGGGACGATGCGGAACGCAGCCTCGCTGAACCGGGCCGCGCTCCGCGACGGGCTCCTGTTCCGCGTCCCCTCGTTCTACCGGTAGGGGCGCGACCGCCATGCAACTGCCCCCGCAGTCCATCGACCCGAACGTCCCGGCGCAGATCCCCGCCGATCAGCTTCAGGACTTCAAGAGCTTCCTCGACGTGGTGCTCGACACCGTCGTCGGCGGGGCCGCGCCCGACGTTCACACGCTCGGGCTCCAGCTCTGGGGCGGGCTCGCCGCCGTGATGGTCGCCTGGACCGGACTCAAGATCGCGTTCAGCGGCACGTTCCAGCCGTGGGAGATCGTCAAGCTCGTGATCGGGATCGCCATCCCCCGCACGCTGCTCCACTACTACATCGTTCCGATTCCCGGCGTGGGGCTGACGTTTCCGGCCATGGTCGCCGGGGGCGGGATCTGGCTCCAGAACCTGTTCCTCTCCGACGTGGTGTCGGCGGGCTACACCGAGATGACGGCGCTCGTGCAGGCCTACAGCGCGCATTTGGGCGCGGCGTGGTCCACGGGCAACCTGCTATCCATCGTGACGGCGGGCGCGACCGTGATCTTCTCCTCGCTCATCACGCTCGTGATGGGCGCTTCGCTCGTGGTCTGCCTGCTCGCGCTCTTCTGCGTCACCTACGCGCAGGTGATCTGGGCGCAGGTCGCCATCGCCATCGCGATCCTGCTCGGTCCGGTGTTCATCGCGTTCCTGCTCTTCGAGCCGCTCTCGTTCCTGTTCTGGGGATGGTTCCGGACCATGATGGTCTACACGCTCTACGGCGTCGTGGCCGGTGCGGTGCTCAGGGTCTTCATGGGCGTCGGCATGGGCTACATCACGACCTACGCCGATGCCCTGATGGGCACCGGAACGGCGGACCCGTTCGAGCTCTGGCTCTGGGCCGTCGTGCTCATGCCGCTCGTCGTCTCCGGCCTCATGGCCGGGCTCAAGGTCGGCGAGCTCGCCTCGATGCTCGTGTCCGGCTCCGGCTCCGCCGGGTCCGGGTTCGTCGCGC
>VXMQ01000212.1 GCA_009841015.1 Candidatus Palauibacter denitrificans
GTCCGCTTCCTGACCGCTCGCCATCATTACTGAAGGTTCCGGGATGACTGGAACACAGATCTTGGTGGATTCTCCCAACTTGGAGCCGGAGGGCACATGTTGATTTCGGGATCGTTACGACAGAAGGTCATCGGAGTCCTCGCGGTCTGTCTGGGTTCGCCGGGTGCGGCGGTCGCCCAGAACGTCTTCGCCTCCACGCAGTCCGCGACCCTCCCGACCGCGGCCGCCTCGCGCGCGGGCGATCTGCACATCGAGATCTCGCACCGGTTCGGCTACGTGTCGGGCGGTGCGAGCGACCTTTGGGGCCTCGATGGATTCGTGCTGAATCGCCTTGGGCTGGCGTATACGCCCCAGGACCACGTCACCATCGGCGTGCTTCGTTCCAACAGCCTGGACAACCTGGAGTTCAACGCCCGTTTCGCCGGGCTGCGGCTCGATGGCGCCACCGGTCCCGTCGAGTTCGCCGCGCAGACCGGCATGGCGTGGAACCTGCAAGTCGAGCCGGACGACAGCCACGCCGGCCACGGGCACGCGCTCGCGCCCCGCAGCAGCGTGTACGCCGGCGGTCGCCGCGACGACACGGCCGTGGACAACGAGATGCAGGCCTACGTCCAGGTGATCGCCAACACCAGGGTCGCGGACCGCGTCGCACTCGGTGTCGTGCCCACGCTCCTCTGGAATCCGCGAATCGAGGACGCCGACCGGGAGGCCGCGGTTTCCGTCGGTGCGACCGGCCAGATCTACCTCAGCCGCATGTGGAGCCTCTTCGCCGAGTGGATCTTCAGCGGCTCGAGGGAGGATCAGGAGTACGACTCCGCCTCTTTCGGCCTCGAAATCCGCACGCCGGGCCACTTCTTCAAGATCGTCGTCACGAATCAGCACCGGATGAATCCGACGCATACGCTCGCCGGCGCCGCCGAGGACTTCTTCGACACGAACTCGTGGCGCCTCGGATTCAACATCCAGCGTAGACTCCGGCTGTAGCGGCTCGGCCTTGAGGGCTAGAAGATCGCGCCGAGGCGGAGGTGCAGTTTCAGCGTGGGGCCGGCGGCACCCTCTCCGCCCGGGCCCAGGCCGTGGGCCACATCCAGTCGGATGAGGCCGTCCATGAAGACGAGTCCCACGCCCACGGCGTAGTAGTCGTGGCCTCCGGCGGAGGCCCAGTCGCCGAACACGGAGAGGCGGAGGAAGCCGATCCGTCGTTGCAGGTCGACTCTGGCCATGTGGAGTTGCGTGCCTCCAACCGACCGCGCGTGGCCCCGGAGCCAGTGGCCGCCGGTACCGGTGTGCCAGAGATGGTAGGGTGCCGGGTCGCCCCACACCCGGGCCGTGCCCGCCCGCATTCCCAGCGACAGGCGAGATGACAGGGGAATCACCAGCGCCCCCTCGGCGATGGCGCGCACGTGTGGATTGTCCCCCGCCGATGCCCGCACGCCGACGCGGCCTCCCACGCCGATCGACCCGGGCCGTCGCCCTCCCCACCAGGGCCGCCAAGAGACGGCCGCCCCGACCCGATTCCGCCGGACGTCGGTCGCGATTTCGGCATCCTGCTCGGCGAAGAGGCGGAGAGACAGCCAGTTCCGCTCGCCGACGCGAGGCAGGAAACGAAGCGCCGCGCCGTGCGACCAGTGGAAGCCCGCGTCGTCTCCGGTCACGTAGAGGCCGGGCGTGGCCGCTCCCGCGCCCGGCGCGCCGCTCCGCAACGACCGGTAGAAGGACAGGAGCATCGTGTGGCCGGGGTGGGTGCGCTGCAGGGTGAGGTCGACGTCCGGCGCCACGCCCTCGGTCCCGACTCTCGCCGTCAGCGCCGCGCGCCCCCATCCGAAGTCGCGCTGCAGGCGGGTTCCCAGCGACATCCCCTCTATGGGATTGTAGCGCAGGAGCCTCAACGTCGTGCCGGGGGGATCGAAGAGCCAGGGGCTCGGAGCTTCGGCGCGCCCCCCTTCCTCGGCGCGCTCCCCGCGGTCGCCGACGCCGATGGCCGCGAGTTCCGACGCGATCCGCCCGATGGCCGCGTCGTCGACTGCGCCATCCTCCTGCCACACGGTCGGGGGCAGAAGGTCGCTCGCGACCAGGGCCTCCCGGTTCGCGGGCGTGATCGTGACCGTCTCGCCGGGCTCCACCTCCTCCAGCGCCGCACTGACGCTGTCCCCCTCCTGGCGCCAGAGCCGAAGTGCCGCCACGGCCGTGGCGGGCGTCCCCGGCGTGGCTCCCGCGCCGCGTTCGCGGACCTCCTCGACTTCGAGTGTCCAGTCGACCATCAGCGGAGCGGAGACAGGGGCGAGGCCGGAGGCCGTGACGCCCTCGATCGCACTGACGTCCCACCGCCAGGTCACGCTGCGGGGCAACCAATGGCGCATCCCCCGGAACTCGTACTCCGCGACCACCGTCGAAAGGTCCAGCCGCACGCGGGGCCAGGCGCTGTTGAACGCCCCGTTGACCAGCCGGTCGAAGAAGCCGGGCCGATGCGGCGTTGAATCGGGCGCGGGTGCGCGTGCGCTGTCGGCGGAGTCACGGGGGCCGATGTCGATGGACAGTCCGGGACTCCAGCGCCCACCGTCCCGGAGGTGCCAGCTCATCTCGCGGTCGACCGGCTTGGCCAGCCGGTAGGCGACACGCGCGAGCCCGAGCGATTCCGCATCGATCCACATGATGGCGGAGACGAGGCGGATGCTCGAGTAGCGGGGAATCACCGTGACGGCGACCGCCCGCACGGTGCCCCCGTCGCTCAGCCGCACGGTGCTCGTGTCCCCGGAACGGAACTGGTAGTAGCGCTCGGAAGCCGGCCCCAGCGGGCTGCGCGTGGCGACCTCGGTATCCGGCGACGGGCCGAGGACCATGAAGCCGAACCTGAACGGGTCGCCCAGCGGGTCGGCCGCGAACTGTTCCGCCCGCAGCCCCTCGAAGAACTCCGAATCGTCGGGGTCGAAGAGCGCGTCTCGGTACCGTGCCCCGAGCACGTGCACGACGGCGGGCTCGTCACGCGACCACCTCACGCGCGCCGTGCGTTCGCCATGCACCCAGGGCCGATTGCGCTCGTAGGAGGGCATCTCGGAACCCAGCCGCTCGCGAATCAGAGCCGTATACGCATCGATGGTCAGGCGTGCGGTGTCCCGGGCGGCCTTCAACCCGAGCACGAGCCGACGGGCGGTCTCGTCCAGGTAGGCGTCCGCCGCGGGATCAGAAGCCGGAGTGTTGGAGGGAAGCGAGTCTTGCGTCTGAGCGGAAGCTGCTCCCTGCGGCGTAGCGGCCAGCAGAATGGCGAAGGCGGTGACCCTCAACGATGGAGTCGGCCGGTCTCGCTCACGCATTCGGAGTCCCGTGGTTCAGAGGTTCACGATCAGAGCATCGGTGATCGGATGACCCGTCGACGTCTCATCGTTGCCTCCAGGAGTCGCGAACCCGACCGGCGGCCACGTCCCACGGGTTTGGGCGTTGGGGGTGGTTCAGAGCTTCCCGCACCGGTCCAGCAATTGCTCGGCGTCGGAGACACCGTTCCCGCTCGGACCTTTCCCGCCGGGTCGGGAGACCCTCACCTGGATCGTGTCCTCCGATTCGTCGTCCACCGTACCGGCGGGGACGTAGTTGACGACCAGGACATCGGTTTCCCGAAACAGCCCGTGCGTGCGCTCGGCTCTTACAAACCCGAGTGAGCGGTCACCGGCCGTGATCATGTATCCGAGGCGCTGCAGCGCCGCACTCACGCAATCGAATCCGCCCGCGTCGACGTTCGCCGGCCGTGTCATGATCATCGGTCCACAGCCCGACAGGATGATCGCAAGCGTCAACGGCACGGCGAGGCGTTTCATCGATGTCCTCCATGAGTCGGGAGCCCTGCCTCCTCCGAAGCCGGAGGCCTGCCCGTCATCCCGATGACGCGAAAGCGTCCTGCACGGTCACATCCCCGGGGCGAGATCGAAGGCATCCCGAGCCAGACCTGAGGCGGTCGGGCGGTCTATGGCACGAGGGGCTGCAGCTTGCCGAACTCGTACTGCGGGGGCGGCTCGGCGCCGAGGAGGTGGCGGACGAAGTAGTCCCAGCGGCGGCGCATCATGTAGGGCTCGTTGCCGAAGCCGTGGCCGCGATTCGGGAACAGCAACAGGTCGAAGTCCTTGTTGGCGGCGATGAGGGCGTCCACGACCAGCATCGTGTTCGAGTGCGGGACGTTCGTGTCCATCGTGCCGTGTGCGATGAGTAGCTTGCCCTTCAGGTTCTCCGCCACGAGCGGGTTCGCCTGGTTGTCGTAGTTCGTGGTGCCGTCGGCGTACTCCTCGAGCAGCCCCTGGTACTTCTCTCCCCAGTCGTCCTCGTAGTTGCGGTTGTCGTGGTTCCCCGCCTGCGAGACGGCGACCTTGTAGAAGTCGGGGTAGCGCAGGATCCCGGAGGTGGAGGCGAAGCCGCCGCCGGAGTGGCCGTAGATCCCGACCCGGTCGATGTCGATCCACGGGTGGCGGTCCGCGAGTTGGCGGATGCCCGCGATCTGATCCGGGAGCCCGTTGTCGCCCATGTTCCCGTAGTAGGCGTCCTGGAACGTCTTCGAGCGCCTCGGCGTCCCCATCGCGTCGAGTTCGATGACGACGAACCCGAGTTCGGCGAGGGACTGCAGGTCGCGGTGCGCGGCGCGGAAGTTCCGGCTCCCCACGCTCCCGCTCTGCGGCCCCGGGTAGAGGTAGTTGATCACCGGATACATGGCGGTCGGATCGAAGTTCGAGCGACGGAACATCAGTCCGTACAGATCCGTCTCGTCGTCACGGGCCTTCACCGTGAAGGGGATGGGAGGCTGCCAGCCGGTCCGCTCCAGGCGCGAGATGTCGGCCCGTTCCAGGGTCTGCAGCAACTCGCCGTCCATGTCGCGGAGGACGGTCACGGGCGGGATCGTCGGCGTGGAGTACTGGTCGACGAACGTCTCGCCGTCGGGCGCGAGCCACACCACGTGGTTCGCGCTGTCGGGCGTGAGGAGTCGGACGTCCCCGCCGTCGAGAGCGGCGCGGTACAGGTACATGAAGTAGGGGTCGCCGGGCTCGCGCCCGTTGCCCATGAAGAGGATCTCCCGGGCCTCCGCGTCGACCGCCACCAGATCCTCCACCTGCCACGCGCCCGAGGTCACCTGCCGCTTCGGTTCCCCGGTGTTCGCGTCGTAGAGGTAGAGGTGTCCCCAGTCGTCGCGCTGCGAGTACCAGAGGATCTCGTCGGATTCGGAGAGGTAGCGCCAGTTGGCGTGGGACTCGAAGAACGTCTCCACGACCTCCTCGAACAGGTCGCGGACCTCGCCGGTGCTCGCGTCGGCCATGCGGACGAGCGCCCGCTTGTGGTCGCGCGAACTCGACACGAAGACGAACCGGGAGCCGTCGGCGCTCCACTCGACGTCGGAGAACGTGCCGCCGCAGGCCACGTGGTCGCACACGGTGGATCGGTGCTGATCCGGCGGCATGTCCAGGCGGACGACGCGGCTCCCCGCAGGCGCCTCCGTGTCGATCACCACGCGGTGGATGCGGAAGATGACCGAGTCCTCGGGGAGCGGGTAGCGCCACGCCTCGAGTTCGGGGTGCCCGACCTCGGTCATGACCATGTACATCATCCCCACCCCGCGCGCGTCGTGCTGGAAGGTCGCGATACGGCGCGAGTCGGGAGACCACTTGAGCACGGGACGGTCGCTCTTCACCCAGCCCGCGTTGTTCGTCGCGTAGCCGAAGTCCTCGACCCCGTCCTGGGTGAGTTGGGTCTCCTCCCCCGAGGACAGATCCCGGAGCCACAGGTTGTGGTCGCGGATGAAGGCCGCCTTCGTTCCGTCCGGCGACACGATGTCGAAGCGGCGGGCCGTCGTGCCCTCGGGCGCCGGGACCGTCTCGCAGCGGTCGGGGTCGAGCCGGCAGGCGTACGTCTCTCCTTCGACGTCGACCTCGAAGCGGACCGCCCCTGCATCCAAGGCAAGATCTCCGAACGGGAGCGCGAAGGCGGCGTACTCTTCGCCGGTCGCCGCGGTGAGCGCGGAGGCCACGCGCGCGTGGTCGAAGGCGCGCTCCCGCGTCCCCGCGGCCGGATCGATGAGGACGTACTCGGTGCCGCCCTCGAACCGGTTCCGATACCAGAACCGCCCGTCCCCCAGCCATACGGGAATGACGGAAGCCCCGAGCACGAGCGGATTCACCTGGCTCGCGAGCCGCCCCTCCGCCCTCTGGTAGTCCGCCACCGTCAGCGCGTCAGGAGCCTCCTGGGCGAGCGCACCCGGCGCCGGCGAGAGGGCGGCGGCGATCAGCAGCGCTGCGTTGGCTATACGGCTCATGCTTGCGATCCTGTTGGACGTCCTCGGTCCTCTGCGGCATGCGAAGTCGCAAGATGCCGACCGCCCTCTTGGCCGGCCACCGCCCTCCATCACCTTTTTTGATGTTGCCAAGACATGGCAATATGGCATAAAATCGATCATACCATGCCAAGAAGAACACCATATACGAGATGGTTCCATGATTGAAGAGGTGAACAGCCCGGCCGGTGCTACGGTTCAGAGCGAGCTGGTGGCGATCGACGCCGCTGGCCGGTTGGTTGTGCCCGGAAAATTCCGGAAGGCCCTCGGAATCAGCGGCCCGCAGCAGCTACTGGTTGGACTCGAGGGGAACACGCTCAGGGTCACTACGACGGATGGGGTCATCCGTCGCTATCAGGAACTTGCCAAGCGCAGGAAGCGGACGACCGGTAGCGTTGTCGATGCGTTCATCGCGGAGAGGCGTAGAGAGGCCGCGGAGGAATGAGGCTCCCTGCGGCGCTGCTGGACGCATCGGCGCTCCTGGCTCTTGTCTTCAAAGAGAAAGGTGCAAACCGGGTGTGGGATGTCGTGCGGCGGGGCGCGGCGATATCGGCCGTAAACGCTGCCGAGGTGGCCTCCAGGCTCGGCAGCGAAGGTTGGACCGAGGAGGAGGTCGAGGGCTTCTTCGAAGACTCCCGCATCGAAGTCTTCCCGTTCGACAGACCCGCAGCCCTGCTGAGCGGGGCGTATCGGCAGTCGGCCCGGCAGCTCGGTTTGAGTCTCGGCGACAGGGCGTGCCTGGCTACCGCGCGCCAACTCGGCCTCGCGGCACTCACCGCCGACCGAGCCTGGGCCGAACTGGAGCTTGACGGCGTCAGCGTCATCTGCATTCGCTGAACACAAGGCCAGGGGGCGCACTTGGCCGGCCACCATCGCCTCGCGAGGTGTCCCATGGCCTGCCCGGCGGGTATTTTCAGGGGGGATGGCCTCCGGCCGGAACGGTGTGGCTGACCGTGCATGAACGGGGAGAAGGGAGGCGGGAGGAGAGCATGTGTTGCAACCTCGGCTAGACGCGCTTCCGCGGTCGCAGCGGCTCCTGTGGCCGGAGTTGCATGCGACGCCGGCCGGGTTCGTCCTCTACGGCGGCACGGGACTGGCGTTACGGCTGGCTCATCGCGAGTCGGAGGATTTCGACTTCTTTTCGTCGGACCCGTTGGAAGGCGAGAGCCTGCTTGCCGAAGTACCCTATCTCGAAGACTCAGAGGTGGTTCAACGAGCGGAGAACACGTTGACGTGTCTGGTCGATCGTGACGGACCCGTTCGCGTTTCCTTCTTCGGCGGGCTCGCGCTGAACCGCGTGCAGGATCCCGAGCCGGTGGCGGGTCCGGGACTCCTCGTCGCCTCCCTGCTCGACCTCGCGGCAACCAAGGTACAGGTCGTGCAGAGCCGGGCGAGCGGGAAGGACTACCTGGATGTGGACGCCGTGATTCGGCTCGGGGGCATCGACCTTGGTCAGGCCCTGGGCGCCGCCACGGCGGTCCATGGCGATCGCTTCAACCCCATCCTTACGCTCAAGGCCCTGACGTTCTTCGACGATGGCGACCTGTCGGAAATCCCGGCGGACGTCCGCGACCGACTCGCCGCAGCCGTCCAGGGCGTCAACCTGGAAGGCCTGCCAAACTTCCCCGCTCGCCAAGGTCTTCTGGCGTCCCGAGGGTCGTCATGACGGATCCGCTGCGCGACCCCGAGCTTCTTCGCGTGGCCAAACGCATGGTGTGGTTCAAGAAACCGGACGACACGCTGCGTGACCCCGTGTTCTTCCTCAACCACGTCATGACCTGGGGCACGGTCGACGACATCCGGGTCGCCCGGTCTTTTTTCGACGAGGACGATTTCAGGACCGCCCTGAGACAGGCTCACCCCGGGATATTCGATCCTCGCTCGTGGACCTATTGGCACTTGGTGCTGGGGATCGGTCCCGCTCCGCCCCTGCCGGAGCGCCGCCTGCCCGTCTAGGGCAATGAGAGTCAGCGGCCCAGTGATCACGTGGGATCGAGGCTGGGGGTCACGATCAGGATGAGCACGGGATCCTCAGCGGAGCGGCGCGCCGAGCCCAGCACCACCCTCTGGCCATCGCGGATCGTGACGGAGGCTTCGAGAAGGGGCCCCGGCACGCCCCCCACCAGTACCATTGCCGGGGTTCGGGCGCCGTCCTCCGGTCCCCCTGCACGCCCCTGATACGTCGGTATGCCCGCAGTCGCCTCGGTGAGGGTCACCTTCGCACGGACGACGTTGCTGGTGCGACGGCGCGCACTGACATCCGCGTGGATCGCCAGCCGTGTCCCCGAATCGTCAGCAACGATTCTCTGGGACCCGGAGCCTCCAACCGTGGCGGTCGAGGTCCACGCCAGGCCGACATTCAGCACCGACGTCGACAGGAGCCGGTATCCCCGGAAGTTGAACAGCTTTCGGAGTTCGCCCACTACTTCGCTGATCTCGGGGTCGTCATCGGTGAATCCGTCCGCTTCGACCAAATGGAAGACGAGCTGCACGTTCTGGACGGTCTCCACGGCATCCTCATCCTCCTGCGCGGTCGCGACGCCCGCGGGGAGACCGAGGGCCAGCGTCAGAACCGACGCCCACCGGAGACGCAACCACGCGTTGCCGCCCACCTTCCCCTTCACTCTTGCGTCCATGTTTGCCATCCGCTTGCCGGTCATCAGTCACTCTCCTCGGGGTTGAGCAGCCATACCACGGCGATGTCGGGGTCGTTCGTGGGGAAGACGACGAACGGCCGGTCGGCCTCCACGTCCATGTCGCTGACCATGCTCCGCGGGGGGGACGTGAGGGGGCTGCCTTCTTCTTCGATAGCGTTGTTGGGCAACAGGAGCAGGGCCGCCACGACGGCAGCCGCCGCGAGCGGTCCCACGGTCCACCTGCGCCACGCGGGCCGGCGACCCAGGGGCGCGACGTGCTCTACGGGCGCGGCGTGCTCGGCGGGCATGGCGGGCAGGTCGTCGCTTACCTGGTTGGCCATCGCCGACAGGACGGCGTGCATGTTCCGTTCGTCGCGAGCGACTCGCCCCGCGTCCCGGCGCCCCCGGGCGTCCCGCTCCGTCATCGTTTCCCCTCGGTTCCCCTCTCCGCGGGTCGCGCCAACATCTCCTTCCGCATCCGGCGCCGCGCGCGCAGCAGGTGGACCCGAAGCGTGTTCGGGTTCATCTCCAGCAGCCGCGCCGCCTCCGCGGGTCTCAGCCCCTGCAGGTCCACCAGGTCGAAGACCTCGCGCTGCGTCAGGGGCAGTTCCGTCACCAAAGTCCGAATCAGTCGTAGCGTCCGCTTCATCTCGATGTCATCCAGCGGATCCTCCAACTCGGGAGCCCGCGACTCGGCCAGCCACTCCGCCTTCTCGGCCAGCCGCTGTTCCTGCCGCTTCTCGCGCTGGTGATCCAGGCTGGCGTTCCGCGTGATCCGGTAGACCCAACTCGTGACCCTGGCGCGACCATCGAAGCTCGCGAGCGAGCTCAGCGTCTTCATCAGGACGACCTGCGCGACATCCTCCGCGTCATCCGGGTCACCGGTCATGACCAGGGCCCACCGGCATACCAGGGGACGGAGGGCGCCCGCCAGCCTCTCGCGCGCCCCTCGCTCTCCCTGCCTGGCCCCTTCGGCCAGTTCCAGGATCTCTCGGTCGGAGAGCATGGCGCTCCCGGTCCCTTCCCTCTTGCGTGGTTTCGAGAAGTGAGACGGAAAAAGAAGGCAGACCGTTTACCCGGCGCGCCGTTTGCGGTCGTCTACGTCGCCGTCACCCGCCGGTCTCGACCAGGTCGTAGAGGGCGACGGTCGGGACGCCGAGTTCGTCGCGCTGGCGCAGGAGCACCCAGTCGCGGCCCGCGTCGAGGACCGCTCCGCTCGGCAGCGTTAAGCGGCGCAGCCATACGCCGCTCGCGTCCAGGAGGTGCAGTTCCTCCCCCGGCGCCAGCCACCCGTGGGTCTTGACCCAGAAGGCGCCGTCCGGCAGCGCGATAAGGGCCTCGTATGCGGGGAAACGCTCCGGAAGCTGATCGCGGATGTCCGGCCAGACGTCCCGCTCGAAATTACGCCGGGCTTCGGGGTCGTCGTACCGCACCAACCAGCCCTCGCGATAACTGTCGACGCGGTCGTCCGTCACCGTGAGGTCGGGACCGGCCCAGCGGGCGACCCGGGTGACCCGGCCCGTCCAGTCCACGTGCTCGAGTTCGTAGTCATCCGCCATCCCGTACCACACGCCGGTGCCGGTAGGCGCGAACTCCGTGTCACGCCCCCACCAGCGCGGGCCGCTGGCCCCCGCCTCGATGAAGAACCGTTCGGCGCCCGGGATCCCCGAGCGCAGGGTGACCACGCTGTCGCCCTCGGTGGACGCGAGGGTGGTTTGCCACCGGTAGACGTCCCCCTCAGCCAGGTCTTCCTCGTAGCTCGCACCCATGTCGTCGGGCCACGGCGTGTACACGAGGCGACCGTCGGGCGCGCAGAAGGGGCCGTTGTAGGGGCGGACGCCGGCGGCAAGAAGCGAACGCGTGGCGAGTACGTTGCCATCGAGATCCAACTCCGTGATGCGGTCCAGGCTCCAGTCGAAGACCGTGAGCGGCGCCCCGGGGCAGTTCCTGAGGAGCCGGAGCCCCTCGTACTCCCCCGGCCCCTCGCCCGACCGCCCGCTGGTCCAGAGGTGACGCCCGTTCGCGTCGAATCTGCGGAGGTTGCCGCTCTGTTCGTCCGCGACGACGATGCTCCCGTCCTCGAGACGGACCGCGCCCGTCACGTCGCCGAAGATGTACTCGAGCGGACCATCGAAGATGCCGACCCGCAGCAGCGGCTCGGCGGCCAGCGTGAGGTCCGGTTCGCGCGGGCCCGCGCTCTCGACCCCTTCCTGGGCGGCCAGTTCCTGCGGCGGCACGAGGATCGAAACCGTGATGAGCAGCACGGCACAACTTGGCGAGCCGAGTCTCCGTCGGTGCATTTGCGCCCCCCCCGAGAGGCATGGACAGGGAACATCGATTCCGGACTGAGGACACAGGTTCGACGCGAGAGAGTTGCGTCGCGTTTACGTCACGACCCCGCGCGATCCGGCCGGGTCACTTCGCGAGGTCTCTCAGCGCCTTCCGGAATCGCTGCTGAGCCTCGACCGCGAGTCCGTCGTCCACATCCGGGTCGTGGGGGTCAGCAGGATCCCGCTCGCCGTCTCGACCGCGAGCATTTCGTCGCCCGCCGCGAGGTGGAGGCGCTGCGCCATCTCCCTTGGCAGCGTGACGCCTATGGACCCGCCCATCCGCCGCAGTTTCACGCGTCGAACCATGAACTCTCCAGGTAGCATCCGAAGCTACGCTAGTCCGGGGCTATCGTTCGCGCACCTTGGAAGGCATATGATGACACGGACGACCATTCACCCCTGGTATCGAGGTTTCAGATGCGTTCCCTGTCCGTTGCCCTCGTTCTTCCCGTCGCCGTCCTCGCGCTGCCCGTCGAGACGCCGCTCGCGGCGCAGGAGCGGCCGTTCACGTTCATGGATGTGCAGGAGATGAAACGCGCCGGTTCGATGACGCCGAGTCCGGACGGGGCGTGGATGCTGTACACGGTGACGACGCCGGACTGGGAGGCGGCGGAGTCCCAGACCGACATTCACCTCGTGTCGCTGAGCGAGGGCGTCCCGTCGGACCGCCGGCTCACCTACACGGAAGACAAGGACGAGCGCAGCCCGGCCTGGGCCCCGGACGGGTCGTTCTTCCTCTTCGCCTCCAACCGGGACGGGGACGACACCCAGCTCTACATGATGCGCCACGACGGGGGCGAGGCCCGGAAGATCACCGACGCAGCGGAGGGCGTGTCCGGCTTCGCGTTCAGCCCCGACGGGCGCTGGCTCGTGTACCGCTCCGGCGAGAACGGCCGGGAACAGCTCTACCGGCTGCCGGCCGGCGACCTCGCGGACGCGGAACCCGAGCAGCTCACCGACGGCGAGGCCGGCGTCGACCAGTGGGACTTCTCCCCCGACGGGAGCCGCGTCTACTTCGCTCGTCCGGATTCATTCGACGAGGACGAGGTGGAGCGGCGCGAGGAGGGCTTCACGGTCGACGTCCGGAACGCGGTCACGCCGCTCTCGAGCCTGTGGAGCGTGGAGATCGAGACCGCCACGGAGAGCCGCGAGACGGACGACTCGTCCTACAGCGTGAACGGCTTCACGATCTCCGATGACGGCCGCTGGATCGGGATCACCGGCGGCTCGACGAAGCGCTACGAGCGCAACATCACGGCGCAGCGGCTCTACGCGGACCTCTATCTCATGGAAGTGGCGACGGGCGAGATCGAGCGCCTGACGGACAACTACGAGGTCGGCGAGGGCGGGCTCAGCTTCTCCCCCGACGGCCGCTGGCTCGCCTTCTCCGCGCCGGCTGAGATGGAGCGCTACTCGATGACGGAGAACCGCGTCTACATCCGCGAGGTGGACGACCGCGGGGGCGCGTTCCGGAAGCTCGGCGCCGACTTCGACCAGAGTTCGAGCGTCGGGTTCTGGTCCGAGGATTCGAACACGATCTACTTCAACGCCGGCGTGAAGGTGACGACGCAGTTGCACGCCCTCGACGTGGAGACGGGGGCGGTGCGGCAGCTCACCGACGAGCGGGCGGCGCTTTCGGTCTCCCGCGACGACGACACGGGCACGCTTCTCATCGGCTACAGCGACCCGAAGACGCCCCCCACGGTGTTCGCGGTCGCGAGCGTGGACGATGTCCCGGACCGCTCGAAGTGGACGCAGCTGATCGACGTGAACCCGCAGTTGCGCGAGGTGGCCTTCGGCGACGAGGTGGAGGTGAACTGGCGCTCGTCGGATGGGAAGATGGTCGGGGGCGTCCTCGTCTATCCCGTCGGGTACGAGGAGGGGACGCGCTATCCGCTCATCGTCGCGATCCACGGGGGACCGGCGTCGGCCGACATCCTGCGCTTCAACGGCGGCTACAACGCCCAGGTCTACGCGGGCGCCGGCTACGCCGTGCTCAAGCCCAACTACCGCGGCTCGCGCAACTACGGGAACGCACACCGCACGGACATCGTCGGCGACTATTTCACGATGGGCTACGAGGACATCATCACGGGCGTCGACTACCTGATCGCCGAGGGCATCGTGGACGGTGATCGCATGGGCGCGCTCGGCTGGAGCGCGGGCGGCCACTGGTCCAACTGGATCCTCACCCAGACGGACCGCTTCAAGGCGATCAGCTCCGGCGCCGGGACGATGAACTGGATCAGCATGTACGCGCAGAGCGACGTGCAGCGGAACCGCCAGTTCTACGTGGGCGACGGCTTCCTGTACGAGGACTTCGACACCTACTTCGACCAGTCGCCGCTCAAGTACATCAGCAACGCGAAGACGCCGACCATGATCCACGTCGTGGAGGGCGACCCGCGCGTGCCGAGCCCGCAGTCGGTCGAACTCCACATGGCGCTCAAGAAGCTGGACTTGCCCACGGAACTGTTCATGTATCCCGGCCGCAGCCACGGCATCCCCGACCCGCGCAACCGTCTCGTGAAGGCGGTGAGCGAGATGGCCTGGATGGACTACTACGTCCGCGGCATGGGCGAGAAGTTCCAATGGCGCCAGGTCCTCGAAACCCTCGAGCCCGAGGAGGCCCCCACCGTAGTCTCGGAACGGTAGCCCGGGAGCGGGTGAAACCGTGAGTCGCCTGATCTGGAGAGCGATCTGGGTTGCGGCCGCGGTGGCGCTCGTCGTGGTGCCTTTTGGTTATGCCATCACCGAGGTCCACCGGGACGTCTTGATGGGGGCGGGCTGCGGGCTCGCCATCGGCGTGGGTATCGGCCTCCGGGGAGGCGCGCAGGCCGGTCCCTGGATGGGGATTCTGATCGGTTCGATTGTCGGGATCGCCACCGCGTTGATTGCCGGCGTGGCCCCCTGGGAGGGGTTTTTGGTTCTTGTATCACCCATCCTGGCCCTGGCGGTCGGCATGCACGATGGGCTCCGCGAGACCTCCTTCTCCCGTTATCGGGACATGAGCCGCGAGACGTTCATCGTGTCTGCCCTGCTCGCCCTGGGGTTCTTCCTAGCCCTGATCGTGTCGGGAGACTTGGCATTCGCGGTGGCGTTCACGGTGGCTCCGTTCGCGTGCATGCCCTGGATCGCACTGATTTCCGGCCTCCTCAGCCACCGCCGCGAGGGCTGGCTCGACACCCGTCCTCCCCGACTCCTCGTCCTGAGTGCGGTGCTCCTGTTTGCGACGCTGCTTGTCCTGCTTGTAGACGAGCAGTTGGGATACGCCAGAAACGCTAATGTGATCCCAGGCATCGTTCCGGTCCTCCAATACGCCGGCATACTGGGATTCGCGCTGGCTGCAGTGCCCGCCGCCGCGTTTCTGCTGGGGCGCGCCGTAATGATGTGGTTGCAGCCGCGGCTCCGGGTGTACGGCCGGCTTGCCGACTACCTGCGCATCATGTGGGTGCCCATCGGCGGGTTCGCGGTCGGCTACCTCATGATCATCGTGCTGTTCGCCGGTTTCTACGGCATGTTGGAGCGGTTCAGCCCCGGGGCGTTCGCCGACGCCGCCGTCGGGATCAAGGGATGGCTCTTCTTCGCCTTCTTCACCGGCCTCGCCCAGGACTACGCGACGGTCGTCCCCGTCTCGGACGGCGCCCGGTTGCTCGTCGGCGCCCACCTGATCCTCTCGGCCGGTTGGATCGTCGTACTGTTCGCGGCGGTGATGTCGTTCATCGGCCCGAGACTGGAGAGGATCGCCAGACGCCACGCGGAGGAGGAGCCGTGAGCCGGTTGATCTCGCTGGGGGTTCGGATTGCGGCCGCCGTCGCCCTCATCGTCGCGACCTGCGGTTATGCGATCACGGGGAACCACACCGACGTCTTGCTGGGAGCGGGGAGTGCGGTGGCCATCGGCGTGGGCGTGGGTCTGCGAGGGGGATCGAGCGGCGGCCCGTGGGTCGGCATCCTCATCGGCTCGATCGTGGGGGTCGTCACGGCGTTCCTGGCCGGGGCCCTGAGCGTCGGCTGGGGCGTCATCATTCCGCCCCTTGGCCCATTGGCCGTCGGCTTGATCGGCGGGCTGGACCGGTCGTCCCTCTCTGGGTACGGGGATGTGACCCGGGAAATGTTCTTCGTGGCTGTCCTGCTGACCCTGGGGTTCATCCCCGCGCTCGTCGCGGGTGACGTTGCCATTGCGCCGGTCGTGGCGGCGTTCCCGCTCGCGAGCGTGCCCTTGGGAGCGCTCCTGATTGGCCTCATCAGCCGGCGCCGCGAAGGGTGGGAAGACGCCCGGCCTCCCCGGCTGCTGGTCCTCGGCGCCGTTGCGTTGCCCGTCTTGACGGGCCTCCTGTTCGCGTTCGGGGTGCTATATGAGGACGTCGGATTATCGGGCATCGCCGAGATTCTCGTGATTGCCCTCATCGTGATCATCCCGCTTGCGGTGCTGCCGCTGACCGCGTTTCTGATCGGGCGCGCCGCCGCCACCTGGCTCCGGCCGCGGCTCCAGGTATACGGCCAGCTCGCGGCGTACCTGCGAGTCATGTGGGTCCCGATCGGCGGATTCGCGCTCGGCTACCTGACGATCATCTTCCTCTTCGCGGGTTTCTACGGAACGCTCGAGCGCTTCCGCCCGGGGTCGTTCGCCGACGCCGGCGCGGGGCTCGCCGACTGGGTGTCCTTTGCCTTCTTCACCGCCCTCGCCCAGGATTACGCGGCCATCGTCCCCGTCTCGGCCGGCGCCCGGATGCTGGTCGGCCTGCACCTGATCCTCTCGGTGGGCTGGGCACTCGTGCTGTTCGCGGCGGTGATGACGTCCATCGAGCCCAAGCTCGCCCGGATCGCGCGGCGACACGCCGAGGAAGACCCCGACTGACAAACCCAGGAGACTCCCAATGACCAGGAGAAAGCAGGCAAGCGACTTCCCCCAAGAGGTGCTGGCCCTCTTCGATGGCTACGTGCATGGGTTCATTCGGCGGCGGGACTTCCTGAAAGGAGCCGGGAAGGTGCTGGGCAGCGGTGCGGCCGCCGTGGCGGTCCTCGAGGCGCTTCGTCCCAACTACGCGTGGGCGCGGCAAGTGGCGACCGATGATGCCCGAATCCGGCAGGAGTACGTCACCTACCCTTCGCCGGACGGTTCGGGGACCATGCGCGGCTACATGGCCGTGCCCGCCGACGTGACGGAGCCCAGGCCCGCGGTCCTCGTCATCCACGAGAATCGCGGCTTGAACCCTTACATCGAAGACGTGGTCCGCAGGTTCGCCGCCGCGGACTTCGTGGCGCTGGGTCCGGACGCGCTTACCCCCCTGGGTGGCTATCCCGGCAACGACGACGAGGGCCGGGTGATGCAGCGGCAGCTCGACCGGGACACGATGATGGAGGACTGGGTGGCCGCGTTCCGGTTCCTCCGCGACCATGACACGACCACCGGGCGAGTCGGGGCCGTCGGGTTCTGCTACGGCGGCGGTGTGGTGAATCAGCTCGCGGTCCGCCTTCCGGATCTGGGCGCCGGTGTGCCGTTCTACGGGTCGGCCGCGGCCGCGGAAGACGTGCCGTCAATACAGGCGCCCCTGATGATCCAGCTCGCGGGCCTTGATGAGCGGATCAACGCCGCCTACCCGGCCTACGAAGAGGCGCTGGAGGCGCACGGAAAGTCCTTCGTGGTCCACGTCTACGAGGGAGCCAACCACGGCTTTCACAACGACACCACCCCACGCTACGACGAGGAAGCCGCCAGCCTCGCGCAGGAGCGGACCATCGCGTTCTTCAACGAGCACCTGCGGGGCTGAAGCGGCTCCACCGTGTTCACGGTGCCGGGCGTGGACGCGCGCTGCGCCTCCACCAGCGCGGCACCGTCGTCGCATGCACGTCGTAGAGGTGCCGCAGGTCGATGATGTCGCGCGGCGAGCCCAGGATCGTGAGGCGGTCGCCCGTCTCCATGAGGGTGTCGTCATGGGGTACGATGAGCTGTCCGCGGCGCCGGATCATCGCGGCGAGCGTGTCCTCCGGGAGCGCCATCTCCTCGATGGTCATCCCCGCCAGCGTACTGCTCGCGCCCTCCGGCAGCACCTCCACGACGAGCATGCGCTCATCGCGCAGCATGACCTCGCGCAGCTCCAGGTCGTCCTCCGCCTCGAGCCACTCGGTCAGGAAGCTCCCGTCGTCCACGCGACCGGCGATCTGCGCCAGGATGCGCAGGTGGCGGCCGTGGTCGGCCGCGGGGCTCGCGAGGAAGAAGGCGGCCTGGATGAGTTCGTCTTCGGCCGGCGGCACGTCGGGCTCCCCCGTGTCGATCTCGATCCCGCCGCGAACGCGGGCGAGGACCATGCGCGGCCCGGGGATCTCGTCCAGGTGCAGGTGCGGCAGGACGACGCCCTCCGACATCGGCGTGAGGCCCGTGCCCGTGCCCTCGAGAAGTCCCTGCGCGATGCGGTCGGCGCTCACGCCCAACTGTTGCGAAAGCGCCACTGACGCGCGGTCCACGAGCTTCGAGAAGGGCACCGCGCTCTCGTAGTCCAGCACATCCGAAGAGGCGATGAGTTCCTCGAAGGGGTCCGCGTCGCGCAGCCCCTTCTCCTTGAGGATCCCGCGCAGCTCGCGCTCCAGCCCCTCGTTCCGCTGCTGGCCCAGTCGCTCGAAGACATGGTAGATCGCGCCCTCGCGGCGCACGTGGTCCCGGGCGTAGACGCGGTACCAGAGGAGGCCGAACACGACGAACGCGACGCTGAACAGCGTCGCCAGCCATCCCATCTGGACGATCAGCGGAAACGGCATGACGAGGCCGACGATCTGGACCCAGGGGTAGAAGGGAGCGCGGAAGCCGGGGTCGTACGGCGCGAGGCCGCTCTCGCGCATGACGATCACCGCCAGGCACGCGAGCGCGAACATGATGAGCTGGAAGGCGCTCGCGAGCTTCGCGATGCCCGAAGGGTCGAAGAGCACCAGCCACAGGACGATCAGCCCCGCGGTCGCGAGGATCGCGACCCACGGCGTGCCCCAGCGGCTGATCCGGCGCATGGCCGCCGGCAGCACGTGGTCGCGGCTCATGGCCAGCGGGTAGCGGCTCGCGGACAGAACCCCGGCGTTGCCGACCGACGTGAAGGCCAGGATCGCCGCCACGGTCATGAGGGCCTCGCCCGTGGGACCCGCCACGGCCCTCGCCATCGCCGCCGCCGGAGCCAGGTTGCCGCCGTCGGCGGAGAGCGCCTCCACGCCGACCGCCCCCACCATCGCCCAGGTGCCGAGCACGTAGACGAGCAGCACCGTAGCGAAGGCCAGCAGCATGCCCAGCGCCAGATTCCGGTCCGGGTTCTTCACCTCTTCCGAGACCGAGGCCACGTGGGTAATCCCCATGTAGGAGACGATCACCAGTCCCACGGTGGAGAAGAACGGCGAAGCCCCCAGGTCGAACGCTCCGGCGAAGGCACCGGGGTCCACGGCCGCCACGCCGGCCCCGATGAGCCAGCCCAGCATGGCCAGGAGGATCACGGTCAGGACCATCTGGATGGAGCTGGTCTTCTTGGCGCCGAACAGGTTGACCGCGGCGAAGCCCAGCGCGAAGGCGAAGGCGATGGGTCCGGCGGGGGCATCGGGGAAGTAGACCTGCAGGTAGGCGCCGAGGCCCACGAGCGCGAAGGCGGACTTGAGCGTCAGCGTCGTCCAGGTGCCGAAACCGCCGATCGCTCCCACCCGCTGGCCCATGCTGCGGTCCAGGAAGTAGTAGATGCCGCCGGCGCGCGGCATGGCCGTCGCCAGCTCGGCCATGCTGAGGATGCCGGGCAGGAGCAGGAGACCCGCGAGCAGGTACGCGACGGGGATCGCGCCGCCGGCCTGCGCGGCGGCGAGACCGGGCAGCAGGAAGAAGCCCGAACTGAGCGTCGCGCCGGTCGCGATGGCGTACACGTCGAACAGCCCGAGTTCGCGTTTGAGTGTGCCCATGGCGGCTGTGTAGCTCCCTGCCGTGGTGGTAACAACGGCCGTATCGGCTGGCCGGACTGGTGCCGGGCCGGGCGGGGGACGAACATCCTCACATGACGTTCGACATCGCTTTCGTGCTCGCCCTGACCCTCGCGGCGCTCGTCCTGTTCGCCATGGACCGGCTGCGGCTGGACCAGGTCGCCATGTCGGTCCCGGTGGTCCTCCTCCTGAGCGGGATCCTCACGCCGGCCGAAGCCGTATCGGGCCTGTCGAGCCGCGCGACCGTGACGGTCGGCTCGATGCTCGTGCTCGGCCTGGGGCTCCGCAAGACCGGTCTCGTGTCCGCCATCGGGGCCTGGGCGCGCACCGCGCCCCTCGGGGGCAAGTACTCCCGCATGTTCGTGCTCTGTCTCGTCTGCGCGCTCCTCTCGCCGTTTCTCATGACCACCGCCGTGGTGATGGTGTTCCTCCCCGTCTTCGTCGCGCTCGCAGATCAGGCCGAGGAGCCGGCCTCGCGGTATCTCATGCCGCTCTCCTTCGTCTCGATTCTCGGGGGCACCGTCACCTTGATGGGGACCTCCACGAACCTGGTCGTGCACGGCGAAGCGATGAGGCGCGGGTTCGACGAACTCCACATGTTCTCGATCACCCCGCTCGGCCTTATCTGCCTGGCCGTGGGCCTGCTGTATCTCTTCACCGCCGGCCGGGTCCTCCTGCCGCGGCGCGTCCGGGCGCCCGACCTGTCCAGCAAGTACGACATCCGCCGCTTCGTCACGGAACTGCACGTCCCGGAGGACTCGCCCGCGAACGGCCGCTCGCTGGCCGAACTCAAGTGGGGCGAACGGTACGGCGTCACGGTTCTGGACATCGAACGCGGGGAGCAGGAGATCACCGCGCCGCACGGCGACCGGCACATACGGCCGGGCGACGTGCTCTACGTGCAGGGACCTGCCGAACGCCTCCTCGAACTCGCGCGCCGGCAGCGACTCGAGACCCCGCGGGAGCGGAAGGAACAGGGACTCGGCCTGGCGGGCGGCAGCGGACGGCTGGTCGAAGTCCTGGTGGCGCCCGGCTCGAGTCTCGTGAGCCGGACGCTTCGCGATCTGAACTTCGCGCAGCGCTACGATGCGGCCGTGCTCGCGATCCAGCACCACGGCGTCACCGTGACGGAACGGCTGGCGGAGGTCTCGTTCAGCGTCGGCGACCTCCTCCTGGTGCACGGGACGCCGAACGCGCTCGCACGCCTCGTCGAAGACCCCGGGTTCGTCCCCGTGGGCGAAGTGAAGACGCAGACCGGGCGCAGGCCGCGGGCCGGCGTGGCCGCGGCGATCATGGTCGGCGTCGTGCTCAGCGCCAGCCTCGGCCTCCTCGACATCATGACGGCCGCGCTCTCGGGCGTTGGCCTCATGGTGTTCACGCGCTGCGTGCGCGTCGAGGAGATCTACGCGGAGATGGAGTGGATGGTCCTCTTCGTGCTGGCCGGCCTCATTCCGCTCGGGGTGGCGCTCGAGACCACGGGGGCGGCGGAGCTGCTCGCGCGCGGAGTGGTGGCGGCGACGGCGCCGCTGGGAGCGTCCGGACTCGTCGCGGCCTTCTACCTGGTGACCGTCCTCATGACGGCCATCGTGTCCAACGCGGCGACGGCCGTGATGCTCACCCCCGTCGCGATCCTCGCCGCCAATCAGGCCGGCGTGAACCCCTACGCGCTCCTCATCGCCGTCATGTTCGGCGCATCGGCCTCCTTCGTGACGCCCTTCGGCTATCAGACCAACGTCATGATCTACGGGCCGGGCGGATATCGCTTTTCGGACTTCGTGAAGGTGGGCGGCCTGCTCAACCTGGTCCTCCTCATCACCGCCAGCCTCCTCATCCCCATCTTCTGGCCCAGCTAGCCGTTTCCGCCACAGCCAGGCGTCAGGCTTTTCGGAAGCGCCAGCCGTACAGGATGCGGCCGTAGTAATTGAACATCTTTCTCGCCTCGGGATCCTCGAGGGGGTAGTCCGCGCCGATCTGCCTCGCGGCCGCGAGTCCGGTGACGAACGCCGTTTCCTGGCTGTTGATCAGCGTGTGGGCGCCGCAGTGCCAGCTCCCCTTTTTCCCCTGAATGAAGCGGAAGAGGGGGACGAGCCACGCGACATGGCGCACGTCGTGCACGATGTGCTGGAACCACCGCCGCTCGATCACCTTCTCGTCGTCGATCTCGCTGATCGGGTTGTACGTCACCAGGCAGGGCTTGTCCGAGCGCTTCGCCCACGGCTGCTGGTTGTGCATGATGTAGGTGATCTCGTAGTTGTCGGGCCGGGCGCCGTACTGCTCGATATGGTTGCTTCGGGTTTCCAGCGCCTTCACCTCGTCGTCCGGCAGCACCGAGGCGTCCGAATGCACGACCGTATGGTTGTGGAGTTCGCTCTCGTAGCGGACCGATGAGAGGATGTAGCGCTCCAGAAACGTCGGCTCGTCCAGCATCATCAGCGTCTGGTTCGCGTTGCAGGCGAAGATCACCGCATCGAACGTCTCCTCCACGCCGTCCTCATCCTCGACCACGACGCGCGATGGCCCTCGAACCACTCTGCGGACGGGCCGGTTGAGGTAGACCTTGTCCCGGAAACCCGCCGACAGGTGCTCGTAAATCCGGCGCGTTCCCTGGTCCCAGGTCTGCATGGTCGTCGCGGCTTCGATGTCGAAGAACTCGAGATACCTGGAGAACAGCGAGGCGGGCATGTCGAAGACGTTCGTCGCCATCAGGAAGTTGACGAACATCGGCTTCAGCACCTTGTACCTGAAATCGCCGGAGAAACCGGCCACGTTCAGGACGGTTCCCATGCTGATGTAGTTGAAGGGGTTGAGGCCGTTCACGAGCTTCGACCGCGAATGGGTCAGCCGCCCGAACCGGTGCAGGGTCCGCAGGATGCGCTGGAACTTCCGGATCTCGACCTGCAACTGTCGTCGGATGTCGGAGTCGAAATCGTGGGCGTAGGTCCCCCCGCGGTACTTCACGCTGTAGCTGAACCTCGTGTCGATCAGCTCGATGCCGAACTGTTCCAGCAACACGACGAAGTGCTGATAGACGGAGGGGATACAGGCGGTGACGGAAATGTCGAACGGGATCGAGCCGCCGTCCTCCTGGGGCATGTCGACGGTCACCGCGTTCCCGCCGAGTTGCTCGCGGGCCTCGAACAGCCGGAAATCGAACCGGTCCGAATCGTGATGCAGCGCCCATGCCGCCCCGAGGCCCGAGACGCCGCCGCCGATGATGGCGATGTTCTTCATCGGTCTCCCCTTCCCGCCGGAGGTCGTGTCCTCCCGTCCCGGAAAACGTCACCGCGACGGTGCGTGTTCAAAATGCGGACGCCGCCGGCGCGCGCGGCGGTCGGCACGGCCGGCGAGCCTTGCTGTTCGGGGGGCGCCCGCAGCATTTTTTTCGGGCTTCACCCAGGCATGAGCCACGAGATGAACGACATGATTTTCCCTGGAGATGAGATGATCAAGCGGACCCCACTGGCGATCCTCGCCGCCGGGCTTCTTCTGTCGACCGCGACTCCGGCGCTGAGCCAGGAGGTCATCCAGTCGGCGTACCACGACTACAGGCTCGTCCCGGTGGCGGAAGGGCTGGTGCGCCCGTGGTCGATCGCGTTCCTGCCGGATGGCGAGATGCTGGTCACCGAAAAGGCGGGCACGCTGCGGGTCGTGCGGGACGGGCTGCTCCTCCCCGACCCGGTGAAGGGCGTGCCGGAAGTGATCTCGGCCGGACAGGGCGGACTCCTCGATGTCGTGCCTCACCCCGATTTCGAGGACAACCGGCTCCTCTACCTCAGCTACTCGAAACCCGACGAGACCGAGCGCGGGACGACGGCGGTCATCCGGGGACGCTACGAGAACGGGGCTCTGACGGACATCGAGGAGATCTTCCTTGCGGTATCGGAAGGGCGGGGGCATTACGGTTCCCGTCTCGTATTCGACGGACAGGGACACATCTTCATCAGCGTGGGCGATCGCCAGGCCTCGACGCGTGGCGATCTCTACGCGCACCCCGCACAGGATCCCTCGAACCATCACGGCACCGTCAGCCGCGTGTACGAGGATGGCGGGATTCCCGAGGACAATCCGTTCCTCGACGACCCGAACATCCAGCCGGAGATCTGGAGCTTCGGGCACCGCAACCAGCAGGGGATGGTCATGAACCCGGAGACGGGCGACCTTTGGGCCACGGAGCACGGTCCGCAGGGCGGCGACGAACTCAACCTGGTCCAGCCGGGGCTCAACTACGGCTGGCCGATCGTGGGCTACGGCGTCAACTACGGCTCGGGCACCGCGATCCATGAAGGCACGCACAAGGAAGGGATGGAGCAGCCGGCCCACGTCTGGGTGCCGTCGATCGCGACCTCCGGCCTCCTCTTCTACACGGGCGACCGCTTCCCGCACTGGAAGGGGAACCTGTTCGTGGGCGGGATGGCCGGGGAGCAGTTGGCGCGCCTGACGCTGGACGGGCAGGACGTCGTGAGGGAGGAGACGCTCGTGCAGGGGCTGGGCCGCATCCGCGACGTTCGGCAGGGTCCGGACGGGCTCATCTACCTGGCCATCGACGGCCGGCGGGGCGAGCCGACGGCGATCGTCCGCATCGAGCCGGTCGCCACGCGCTAGGCAGCGCCAGACCGCGTCAGGCGCCAGCCTGGCCTTCGGGGGCCACAGCCCGCCGGTAGGCTTCCGACAGCGCCCGGGTGACCTCGCCCGGGCGTCCGCTTGCCACGGGCCGGCCGTCCAGTTCGACGGTCGGCCGCACCTCCGTGGTCGTCCCCGTGAAGAAGATCTCGTCCGCGTCGCGGAGTTCGTTCGCCGTGAAGGCGCGTTCCCGGGCGGGTATGCCCAGTCCCGCGCAGAGTTCGAGCGTGAAGGCGCGGGTGACGCCGTGCAGGATGTGGTTCGTGGCCGGGGCCGTCGTCACCTCTCCGCCGAGCACCGCGAACACGTTGTTGTGCGTCCCCTCCTGCACCATCCCTTCGCGGATGAAGATCGCGTCCTCGACATCCGCCTCCACGGCGGCCTGCTGCGCGAGGACGTTGGGCAGGAGGCCGGTCGTCTTGATGTCGGCGCGGGCCCAGCGCTGGTCGGGGAGCGTGATGGCGCCGAAGCCCCGCTCCCACCGCTCCGGCGTCGTGCGGACGAGTTCCTTCGCGAAGGCGTAGACGGTGGGCGGGACCGCCTCCTTCGGGAACGCGTGCGTGCGGGGGGCGGCGCCGCGCGTCACCTGCATGTAGAAGACGGAGAACTCCGCCGCGACGAGACCGTTCCGCGCGATGAGTTGGTCACCGACGTCGGCGAGGGGCGTCACGTCCGCCTCGATCCGGAGCGTTCGGAGGCCCCATGCGAGCCGGGCCAGGTGGCGCTCGCGCAGGAAACAGCGGCCCGCGTAGGCCGGGATCGCCTCGTACACCGCGTCCGCGAACAGGAAGCCCCGGTCGTTCACCGAGACCCGCGCCTCGCCGACGGGGAGGTAGTCTCCGTTCAGATAGACGATGATGGTCTGCAACTCTCCGTTTTCGGGAATCACCCGCGGTCCCGCCGCGCCTCGTCGCTCCTTGTCAGGCGGGCGCTTCACCACTCTCGGCGCTGACGCGGGGTTTTGCCACGGCCTGCTAGATGCCCGTATGCAGGTCGGAGGGGCAAGTTCTGTCCCGATCTGGTTCACGTTCGTGCGCCCCGTTAGCGTTCAGCAAGCGGGTTCAGCAAGCGGGTTCCGCTGTCGGCCCGTTTTCTTCTGCTTCCGGAGGACCGATGAAGGTTTCGCGGCGAGTTCGCGGCATCCCTGCCGCTCGGTGGCTCTTCCTGGCGATCATCCTGCCCTCGACGATCCTCGTGGGCCCGGCGCGGTTGACCCCGGCGCTGGCGGCGCAGGAAGCGCGCACGCTCTCCTACGGCGAACCGGAGGAGGTCGGCATGTCCCGCGCCGTCCTCGAGGGCGCCCTCGGCCTGTACCACGAGGCGGTCGAGCGGGGAGACATCGTGGGCGCCGTCCTGCTCGTCGCCCGCAAGGGGAAGATCGTCCTCCACGAGGCGGTCGGCATGCGCGACAAGGAGCGTGGGCTGCCGATGGAGCGGAATTCGATGTTCCGCATGGCCTCCAACACGAAACCCGTCGTGGCCACCGCGGTCGCGCAACTCGTCGAAGAGGGCAAGCTCTCCTACGACGACCTCGTGCGGGAATACCTCCCCGAGTGGGACAACTACCGCGCGGGGTTCATCACGGTCGGACACCTGCTGTCCCACAGCAGCGGGCTCCGGATCCCCACGCTCTTCCTGCAGCCGCTGGGTGACAACCCGACGCTGCAGAGCGAGTCGGCACGCTTCGGCACGATCGGGGCGGAGGTGACGCCGGGCGAGACGTACTCCTACAACAATCCGGGCTACAACACGCTCGGCGCGCTGGTCGAGATCGCCTCCGGCCAGTTGCTGGAGGACCGGCTCATGGAGACGGTGTACGGACCGCTCGGGATGGCGGACAGCTACAATCACCACGCCGAGCACCCCGTCGGCGGGAAAGTGGACCGCATGGGCGCCGTCTACTACCAGCGCGGCCCCGACGGCGACTGGATGCCCGGCGGCACCCCGGGAGGCCCGGTGGCCTTCCCGTTCGCGCGCGCGTCAGGCGGGATGATCTCTTCGGCGTGGGACTACGCCGTCTTCGCCCAGACCTTCCTGAACGGCGGCACCTATGACGGCGCCGAGATCCTGACGCCGGAGTCCGTCGCACTCATGACCTCGCCAAAGATTCACATCGCGGGCGAGGGAGACGAGGCGAGCTACTACGGATACGGTTGGCGGCTCGCCGACGGCACGTACGGGCACGGAGGATCGGACGGCACGAACGCGTGGCTCGACCCCGACCGCGAGATCATCGGTCTCGTGTTCACGCAGACGCCGCGCGGCGACAACCGCGGCACCCGTCTGGAGCGCTTCCGCGAACTCGTGAACCTCTCGCTCGAGGGCAACTGACGGCGCGGAGGTTCAGGCGGACGACCGTCGGCGGAGCCATTCCACCGTCAGTAGCAGCGCGAGGGCGAACACGACGAGGAAGGTGGCCACGGCGAGGATCGCCGGGCTGATCTGTTCGCGGATGCCCGCCCACATCTGCCGGGGGATCGTCCTCTGTTCCAGTCCGCCCATGAAGAGGACGACGACGACCTCGTCGAACGAGGTCGCGAAGGCGAACAGGGCTCCGGAGATCACGCCGGGCGCGATGAGCGGCAACTGCACGGTCCGGAAGATGCGCACCGGCCCCGCGCCGAGACTGGCCGCGGCCCGCGTGAGGTTGCGGTCGAACCCCGACAGCGTGGCGACGACCGTGATGACGACGAAGGGCATGCCGAGCGTGGCGTGGGCCAGGATGAGCCCGAGGTGCGTCTGGGCCAGCCCGACGTTGGTATAGAAGAAGAACATCCCGGCCGCGGAGATGATCACGGGCGTGACCATCGGCGAGATGAGGAGCCCGGTAATGAAACGGCGGGCCGGCATGGCGGGGCTCGAGAGTCCGAGGGCGGCGAGCGTGCCCAGCCCGGTCGCGAGAACCGTGGCGGAGATGCCTATCGCGAGGCTGTTCGCGAGGCTCCGGGTCCAGGCCTCGTTCTCGACCACCTCCCGGTACCAGCGCAGCGACCACGCCTCGGGGTCGAGCCGGAGCATCCCCTCGGTGAAGGTGAAGTAGGGCTCCGCGTTGAAGCTCAGGGGCACGATCACGATGATCGGCGCCACGAGGAAGACGAAGACGACGACGCAGAAGGCGAGGTGCGCGAAGCGCCCGATCCGGACTCCGGTCACGATCTCTCCGTCCCTCCGGACTCATGCGGCACCATGACTAACCCAGGCTCATGCGCTCGACGCCCACCAGTCGGTCGTAGAGCAGGTAGAGGACGAGCACGCCCGCGAGGAGGAGCGCGCCCAGCGCGGCCGCCAGCCCCCAGTTCAGCGATGTCTGCATGTGGTAGGCGACCATGTTCGAGATCAGTTGGCCGCTGCTTCCGCCCACCAGCGCCGGGGTGATGTAGTAGCCGATCGCGAGGATGAAGACGAGGAGCGATCCGGCCCCCACGCCGGGCAGCGTCTGCGGCCAGTACACCCGCCGGAACGCCTGCGCGGGGGTCGCGCCCATCGAGGCAGCCGCCCGCATGTGCAGCGGCGGGATCGAACGCATCACCGAGTACAGGGGCAGCACCATGAAGGGGAGCAGGACGTGCGTCATGGCCACGAGCGTGCCGGTCATGTTGTAGACCATGGAGAGCCGGCCGTCGTCGCCGACGAGTCCGACCGCCACCAGCACGTCGTTGATCACCCCCTGTGTCTGGAGGAGGACGATCCACGATGTGGTGCGGACGAGGAGCGACGTCCAGAAAGGCACGAGAACGAGGGCGAGCAGCAGGTTGCCCCGGCGCGGCGGCGCGTGCGCGATGAGGTGCGCGATCGGGTAGCCGAGGATGAGGCAGAACACGGTGATCGCCAGGCTCACGAGCAGGGTGCGCCACAGCAGGGGCAGGTAGATGCGGCGTTCCTCGGGCTGGGGGGCGACCGAGCCGTCCGGCAGCCGCTGCATGTCGACGGCATTGAGGTAGTGGCGGGCCGTGAAGCGCTCGCCCGCCGCGCGGACGGCGTGCCAGGTGCCCGGGTCGACCCAGGCGGAGTCGATGCCCGCCATCGCCTCGCGCCACGGCCCGCCCGTCACATCCTCGAGGTTCCGGGCGGTGCGCGTGAACACGCTGCGCAGCCCGCTTTGCAGCCGGTTCACGCGGCCGGCGACCTGCCCCAGCGTCCTCGCCTCCCGCGCCGATCCGAGTTCCCGCGCCGCCGCCTCGTACACCGCCTCGGGAGGCGGCCCTTCCCCCTCCCATTCGCGCAGCGCGGCGAGGGTCGCGGGCAGCGCATCCGCGACCACCGGGTCGTGGACGCTCCGTAGCAGCATCGTCGCCAGCGGGGCCAGGAAGGTGACGCCGAGGAAGACGAGAAGCGGCAACACGAGCCCCATCGCCCGCAGCCGCTCGCGGGGGGGCGGACCGACCCCCGCGACCTTTCGTCGCCGGCGCGCCATCATCGCGTCAGCGCGCCAACCATGCGCTGAAGCGCTCGTTCAGCACGTCCTGGTTGTCCACCCACCAGTCCCAGTCCCTGCGGAGCGCGCGCGCCATGTTGGGGGGATGCGTGGGCAGGTGCGGTCCCATCTCGACGCCCGTCTCCAGGTGGGTCGTGATCAGCGGCGCGGCCGAGGCCCGGGCGGGGCCGTACGAGATTCGGCGGCCGAGCGCCTCGGCGGTACTCGCAAAGCTCACGAGCCGCATCGCCTCCTCGAGCCGCGGCGTGCCGGCGACGATGGCCAGCTGGTTGATGTCCAGGAGTTGCCCGTCCCAGACGATCTCGAACGGCTGGTTCTCCAGCACCTGGGCGTTGAAGATCCGTCCGTTGTAGGCCGTGCTCATGACGACCTCACCGTCGGCCAGCATCTGGGGCGGCTGGGCGCCCGCTTCCCACCACACGACGTGATCCTTGATCGTATCGAGCTTGCGGAACGCGCGATCCAGGCCCTCCGGCGTGTCGAGGAGAGCGTACACCTCCTCCGTCGGCACGCCGTCCGCCAGGAGGGCGATCTCAAGGTTGAACATGGGAACGCGGCGCATCCCGCGGCGCCCGGGGAACTTCTCGAGATCGAAGAAATCCGCGATCGTCTCCGGTCGGGCGCCAGGGAAGCGGCGCGCGTCGAACGCGTAGATCGTGGACCAGACGACGACCCCGGCCCCGCAGTCGGAAAGCGTCCCGGGCGCGAAATCTTCCGCCGCCGGCGTCCCGTCCGCTCCGGGTGGCAGCATCTCCGTGTCGATGTACTCCAGCAGCCCCTCGTCGCAGGCGATCACCACGTCGGACGCGTTCAGGTCCACGACGTCCCAGTAGACGTTGCCCACTTCCACCTGGGCCCGGATCTGGGCCAGACCGCCGGTGAAGTCCTCAACGCCCACCCGGATTCCGGTGGCGGCGGTGAACGGTTCGAACCACGCCTCCGTGCTCGCCTTCTGATACGAGCCGCCGTAGGAGACGGCGGTGATCGACTGGGCGGTCACGTGTCCGGCGAGGCACGCGACCAGAGCGGCGGCGCACGCGGACGTGCGTGCCGCGGCACGCGCGAGCGGGTCAGTTCGCACGGGTCAGCCAGGCGCTGAAGCGCTCGTTCAGCGCGTCCTGGTTGTCCACCCAGAACTCCCAGTCGTTCCGCAGGGCGCGCGCGATGTTCTCCGGGCTCGTGGGCAGGTGGGGAGCCATCTCGACGCCGGTCGCGAGGTGCGTCGTGACGAGCGGTTCTCCGGACCGGCGAGCGGGACCGTACGAGATCCGGCGCGCGACCGCCGCCAGCGATTCCCCCGTCGTCGCGAACGCGACGAACCGGAGCGCGTTCTCCAGTCGCGGCGTCCCCGCCACGATGCTCAACTGGCCGTAGTCGAGAACCTGGCCGTCCCACACGATGACGAACGGCTGCTCCTCCAGGATCTGGGCGTTGAAGATGCGGCCGTTGTAGGCCGTACTCATCACGACTTCGCCGTCCGCCAGCATCTGCGGCGGCTGTGCCCCCGCCTCCCACCAGACGACCTGGTCCTTGATCGTATCGAGCTTGTCGAAGGCGCGGTCGAGCCCTTCCGGCGTGGCGAGCGTGGCGTACACGTCGTCGAGCGGGACTCCGTCCGCGATCAGGGCGAATTCCAGGTTCACCTGCGGAACGCGGCGCATGCCGCGGCGCCCCGGGAACTTCTCGAGGTCGAAGAAGTCCGCCATCGCCACGGGCTGCTCTTCGGGGAAGAGGTCGGCGTTATACGCGTACACGGTGGAGTAGAAGAGCATCCCGGCCCCGCACTCCCCCTGCATCTCCGGATAGAAGTCCTCCCTGGCGGGCGTCCCGTCCGGGGCCGGCGGCAGCATGTCGATGTCGATCGGCTCCAGCAGGCCTTCGTCGCAGCCGCGCATCGCGTCCGCCATCTCCAGGTCCACGACGTCCCAGTAGACCGCGTCGACATCGACCTGCGCCCGTATCTGCGCGAGGCCGCCGTTGTAGTCCTCCATGTCGACCCGAATCCCGGTCTCGTCCATGAACGGGACCTGGATGGCTCCGCGATACGCCCGGCCGTAGGAGCCTCCCCAGGAAACGGCCGTGATCGCCGGATCCTCCGGCGCCTGCGGCCCGCATCCGAGCGTGAACGCCGCGGCGGCGACCAGGGCGGCGAGCGTTACGCCGCGTGAGGTGTGAACCGCTGGTCCCTTCTTCGTATTCATGATTTTCATGCGTTTCTCCCAGCCTCCTCGTCGCCTTCGAAGTCCAGCGCGCGGCAGTCGTTGACGGTCCATCCGATGCGGACGGTGTCGCCCACCATCATGGCGCCGTGCCCCACGACGTTGGGGATCTTGGCCACGACATCCCGACCCCCGCAGGCGGCCAGCCGGACGCGCAGGTGGTCGCCCAGGAAGGTCATGTCTTCGATGGCGGCCTCGACCACGTTGTGGTACAGACCCTCCTCGGGCTTGATCGCGATCCGTTCGGGGCGAATCGAGAGCGTGACCGTGTCGCCGACCCCGCACGGGGCGATGCGAAAGGCACGGATCCGCTCGCCCCCCACATCCACTTCGCACAGATCGTCCTCCACGAGCGTCACCCGGCCGTGGAGCCGGTTGTTCTCGCCGATGAAGCGGGCCACGAAGGCGCGTTCGGGCTCCTCATACAGCCCCTCCGCCCCGGCGATCTGCTCGATCCGGCCGCCGTTGAGGACGGCGATCCGATCCGACATCACCATCGCCTCCTGCTGGTCGTGGGTGACGTAGACGACGGTCACGCCCAGCCTCTGGTGGATGGAGCGGATCTCGTACTGCATCTCCTCGCGCAGACTGCGGTCCAGGGCGCCCAGCGGCTCGTCCATGAGCACGAGTTCGGGCTCGAACACGAGGGCCCGCGCGATGGCCACGCGCTGCTGCTGGCCGCCGGACAGCTGGCCGGGCCGCCGGTCCTCCAGCCCGCCGAGGCGGACGAGGTCCAGCACACGCTCGACGCGCTCGCGGCGCTGCGCTTCGGCGATGCCTCGCACTTCCAGCGGAAACGCGAGGTTCGCGCCCACGGTCATGTGCGGAAAGAGCGCGTAGTTCTGGAACACCATCCCGATCCCGCGCTTGCGGGGCGGCAGATCCTGGACGGACCGCCCGCCGATGCGGATCGTGCCGGATGTCGCGGTCTGAAAGCCGGCAAGCATCATCAGGATGGTCGTCTTCCCCGAACCGGAAGGACCGAGCAGGGTCACGAATTCGCCCTTGCCGATGCCCAGGTTCAGGTCGTCCACCACCAGCGTGCGGCCGTCGTAGCTCTTGCTCACGCCCTCGAACTCCACGTGCGCGGCCGGGCTGTGACGGCCGCTCTCCGCGCCGTTGGGACCCGCGATCATCTGGCGATTCTGCCTTGTTGTTCGGAATATGGAATGGTGATCGACTCATATGGGACGGTGATCGACCCCGGTTGAGGTCGACCAACTTGAAGGCGGCGGCTTCAATCCGCGAGTGCGTGCGGCCGAAGCTGTCTCGAGCGGAGGAGGAACGATGAAGATCAGGAATCGGACGACGGGACGGGTCACCTGGGCGACCTGCCTGCTCGTTCCCGCGGCCGCGTTCGCGCTGGCGACCGGAGGAGCGCCGGGCGCGAAGATGGATTCGGCCTCCGCCGCACAGGCCTTCATTTCCCTGCTCGACGAGGCGGGACGGGAGAAGGCGCTCTTCTCCCTGGAGGACGAGGAGCGGTTCAACTGGCACTTCGTCCCGAGGGCCCGAAACGGACTGCCGCTCGGCGAAATGACGACCGAGCAGCGAGGCGCCGCGCACGATCTCCTCCAGGCCGCCATGAGCAGCCAGGGATTCCTGAAGGCGAGCGCGATCATCGAACTGGAGCGCATCCTCGGACTCCTGGAAGGACGGCCCGAGCGCCGGGACCCGGAGAATTACTACGTGGCGATCTTCGGCGACCCGTCGGGAGACGGTCCGTGGGCGTGGCGGTTCGAGGGACATCACCTCTCCCTCAACTTCTCATCGCCTTCCGGGTTGCTCACGGTGACGGGGCCCGCGTTCATGGGCGCGAACCCCGCCCGCGTGCCGTCGGGTCCGAAGGCGGGCTGGCGGCCGCTGGGGCGGGAGGAAGATCTGGCCCGGGCGCTGATGCGGAGCTTCACGCCGGAGCAGCGCGAGCGGGCGACGATCGCGACCGAGGCCCCCAGCGACATCCTCACCGGGAACGACCGCGAGGCCCGGCTCGACGCGTTCGAGGGCTTTCCCGCCGACGCCATGTCGGCGGAGCAGCGCGCGATCCTGTTCGAGATCGTGTACGAGTACGCGGGGAACGCGACGACGGGTACCGACTGGATGGCCCGGGTCGAGAACGAGATTCCGGCCAGCGACATCCACTTCGCCTGGGCGGGAACGCTCGAACCCGGCGACGGACACTACTACCGGGTGCACGCGCCGGTCTTCCTGATCGAGTACGACAACACGCAGAACGACGCGAACCACGTCCACTCGGTGTGGCGGGACCTGGAGAACGACTTCGGGGGCGACGCGCTGGCGCGCCACTACGAGGAGTCCGACCACCACTAGCAGTCCTCGGCGGGACCCGGTCCGGCGCGGGGGCTACCGCTTCTAGCGGCCGGTGAGCCTCAGGAAGCGGGGATCCTCGCGCACGCGTTCGAAGTCGCCTGCATCCGGCAGCGTGCGCCGTCGTCCGGGATTGAGTTCCACCGCCCGCTCAAGGGCGTCGAAGGCGTCGTCTTCGCGTCCATCGTCCAGCAGGAGCGCGGCCAGCGTGACCCACGCGTTGTCGTTCTCCGGCGACCTGGCCGAGGCTTCACGCGCCAGCGCCAGGGCGCCCTGCAGATTGCCGTCCCGCCTCAACCGCGAGGCTTCGCGCAGCATCTGACCCGAACGGTACATGTCGAGGACCCGGCGCAGTTCGGCGAGCGGTTCGTCGTGGTCGTCCACGCGAATGTCGACGACGCGGTCGCTGTAGCCGCCGTTCACCCGCGGCACCACGACGAGGATGGCGCCGGACTGCATGCCGCGCGCATCGCCGCCGGCCGCCTGCGCGGCGTCGAGCGCGTCCATCAGCCGTTCCGCGAGCGGCCCCGTCGACGATTCGAACGAGGCCGCCATCGCGTCGACGACCTCGGGGCCGGTGAGGATGTTCCCCTGGGCGCAGTAGTTCACGCCGCACCTGTGGCCCTTCCAGTCGCTCGCCCCGGAGCCGGTCCAGGCGGCCGTCCGTCCCTGCTGGTCGAGAATCGCGACCTGGCGGCGATCCCGGCCCTCGTCGCTCCCGACCATCATCTCAAGGGCTTCCTCCGGTGAGTAGCCGGCCTGGAGGAGCTCGATGCCGATCGCCCCGTACATGGGGTTCGCGGCGGCCTGGTGGGCGATGATCACGAGTCCGCCCTTCGCGTGCATGGCGCGGTTGCCGGCCCCGAACGCCTTCGACTGCACGCCCATACCCAGCTCGCCGGTCGCCGGATCGCGCCCGATGATCGAGTACGTGCCGAGGTAGTTCGGGTCGAGGAGGTTTTCACCGCTGCCGGACGTCGGAACCATCTGCGGCTCGGGGACCGTCTCGGGCGAAGCCCAGGCGCCGCCCAGCGCGCGATGGACGGCAAGCCTCGCGAGGGCCAGATCTCGCGTCGCACCCGCCAGCGCCGCCTCGACGTTCAGGAGCGTGCGCAGGGCGTCGAGATAGTCGGTGTAGCCCACGACTCCGGACTCGTACCGCTGCGACTGCAGCTCCATCGTCGCCAGCGCCTCCTCGCGCTGGGAGGCGAGGAACGCGTGCCGCCGCGTCTCGTTCTCCAGGCCGGCGAGGGTGGTTTCGACTTCGTTCACCGCCGTCACCACGGTCCGTCCGTACGCGTGTGCGGCTTCATCGAAACGCGCCTCGGCCAGGGCGAGATTGTTCCGGAGCCGGCCGGCCTGGAAGATCGGGGCGGTCAGGTTCGTGATCAGATTCGTGAACCACTGCTGCGCGTTGAAGAGCTCGCCGGCGTCCGCGCTGGCGAGCCCGATGGAACCGGAGAGCGAGAGCGACGGAAGTAGCTGGGCCCGCCGCGCGCCGATGCTGTAGCGGGCCGCATCAAGCCGCTGCCCCGCCGCCCTCACGTCGGGCCGCTGGAGCAGCAGATCCGCCGGAATCCCGGCGGGGACGGGGTCGGCCGCCAGTTGCGGCGCGAGGGAGTCGGGCAGGATCGCATCGACATCCTCCCGATAGCCGCCCAGCAGGACGGCCAGGCGGGCCTCGGCACTCGTGAGCTGCGTCTCGAGCTGCGGCAGCCCCGCCTGCGTGTTCCTGAGGTCCTGGCGAACCTGGGACAGCGTCCACGAGTCGATCAGGCCGCGATCGTAGCTCGTCGAAGCCAGCGACTCGCGTTCGAGCAGCACCTCCACCGTCTCGCGGGCCAGTCCGGTCTGCCGCCGCAGGCTGACGATGTCGAAGTACGTGGTGATGGTCTCGGCCAGGATGCCGATCCGCGCCGCATGGAAGTCCGATTCCGAGGCCAGGTATTCCGACCCCGCCGCCCGGGCGTCGTTGCGGGCGCGTCCCCAGAAGTCCAGCTCCCAGGCGAAATCCGCGCTCACCGAATACGTCGTCAGATCGATTCTGTCCGGGAACACGAACCCCGCGATCGAGTCGCCCGGACCGCCCAGCCCGAGGGCCTGGATCTGCGCGCCGATGCCGGCGTTCGTCGGCGTGTCGGTATCGGTGACGTTCCCGCTGGCGCCCACGCTCGGGAAGAGATCGGCCCGCGCGATGCGCGCCCTCGCGCGAGCCTGCCGGACGCGCGCGACGCCCGCGGCGAGGTCGAAGTTGGAGGCGAGCACGGAGTCGACCACGGCGTCGAGCACCGGATCCCGGAACGTCGTCCACCACTGCAGCGGCTCGTACATCCCCGGCTGGAGGTCGGCCGAGAAATCCTCCGGCATTTCCGCCACCGGCTCCGGGAGCGACGGCCCGGGAGCCAGCGAACAGGCGGAGAGCAGCAGCAGCGGGGCGGCCCGCAGCAGCTTCGTCACACGCGGTACTCCCGGGCGCGCCATTGCGTGCTCAGGGCGCGATGCTGAAGCCGAACACCAGGTGCGCCCGGTCCTGGTCGGGATTCAGGATGTACGCGACGCTCACCGGCACGGCGAAGGTCTGGGTGATCGCAAGATCCTTGCTCGCCGTCACCCCCAGGTTGACCACGGCCGCTTCGTCGGTGCCGTAGAAGTCGCTCTCGCCGCCCACGAACCCCATGTGCAGCTGCAACCCGACATCCACCCCGGAAATCGCGAAGGGCACGCCCACCTCCCCATAAAACACGCGGCTCTCGGTGAGCATGCCTCCGAACAGGGAGATCGGGAACGTCTCCGGCCCCGAGAAGGCGAGCGACATCTCCACCGTGTGCGCCGCGCCGGCCCCGAAGCCGGCGCCGGCGTCGGGCGAGGGGAAGTAGTAGTCCGTAATACCGACCGCGACGGAGAGGCCCGATTCGGCCGTCACCGTGTAGGTCGCCCAGAGATCGTTCTCGTTGGCGGAGGCGCCCGGGGCGGAGATGGAGTACGAACCCCACGCGCCGAACTCGAGCCCTCCGGCCCCGAAGGTGATCGCCGGTTGCACGGCCATGGATTCGCCGAAGTCGACGCCGCGCCACACGTAGCGGCTCACGACGTCGGCCCCGATGGAGACCGATTGGCCCCACACGGGGACCGCGAAGGCGAAGAGGGCCACGACGGCAGCGACAAGCCGCAGGCCCCGGAACCGGAACGAATCAACGCGGATCACGGGCACGATTCTTCTCCTCTTTCAATGGTGACCCGGGTGCGAAGCATGGACTCCGCCGAACCCCGGAAGACGCCGCGAGTGGGCGGAACATCGGCATAATCGCGGCCCACCGCGACCCGCACATGGCGCACATCGCATTGTGTATCGTTGGTCGGATCGAAGCCGACCCATCCCGTGCCGGGAAACCAGCTCTCGACCCAGGCATGGCTTTCGCCCCTCGTCACGCCACCGCCGTTCACCCTGTCCGGACCGAGATAGCCGGACACGTAGCGGGTCGGGATCCCCCAGCCCCGCAGGATCGTGGCCATGACATGCGCGTAGTCCTGGCACACACCCTCGCGGCTCTCGAGGATGCGCTCGATCGGCGAATCCACGGCGGTCGTACCTGGAATATAATCAAACGACTCGTGGAGCCGGCTCCGCAGCGCCGTGGCGGTCGCCAGCGGATCGTCCCCGCGTTCGAGGCCGCAGCTCTCGATGAAATCGGCGAGGAGGGGCGAGGAGCGGACGAAACGGCTGGGCTGCAGCATCAGCCCGAGTTCGGGAGCGCTCGCCGCGGCGTCGAGCCGGGCCCACGCCTCTTCCCCGACCTCCAGGGGCGCCTCCGGTATCGGACCCACCTCCACGGTCGAACGTCCGACGATCGATAGACGGCGGTGCGTCCCGGGGCGATCGAAGAAGTGGCCCCGGTTGTGGAAGGGCCCTTCGAATTCGAACACGGGGCCGGACGGGTCGGTCTCGATCGCGAACCCGCGCACGACCTGCCTTCGGTCCTGCACGGGGTGCAGATGGAGCGTCATGACGGACCCCCGAACCGGCGCGCTGTACACGAACTCGACCGCGTGTTCGATCGTGTAGCGCGCGATCATGTCGGGAGCCCCGCGGTCACCGGATAGTCGACGTACGTGGCCTGCACGAGGTCGTGCAGCGTCCGGCTGTCGCGCGTCAGAGGTCCGAAGGGCTCCCCCGCTTCGGCATCGGGTGCGGCATCGGGTGCGGCATCCGCCTCGCCCGGATCCAGTTCGAGGGCGGCCGAGATGCGAAGCGCCAGGCGGTGCGGGGCGGCCAGCGGCGGGCGTCCGCCCGCCGGGTCGATCCCCTGGAGCGTGGACTCGATGCGGTCGGTGGCGTAGTGCAGCGAACGGGAAACCTCCGGATTCCGCATCAGAAAGCCGAGCACGGAGCTGCGTTGCAACGTGAGCGACCGGTCCCGGCGGTAGGGCTCGAAGGCGCCGCACACGCGCAGCAGGTCGGCCCAGGAGAGGGTCAGGCCGTCGCCGTCCGGCCGCGCGATCCGATCCCACACATCGAGCAGCACGATCTGCTGCTGCAGCCGTTCCACGTAGCGGCCGAGTTCGAGGAAACGCCACGCATCGTCCCGCGCCATGTTCGCGTCCACGACGCCGGCGAAGAGGCGGAGCCGGTCGATCGCCCGGCTCACCAGAGCCGCCGGGCCTTCGCCCCAGGCGTCGGCGAACTCCGTCTCCTGGAGCCAGAGGAACCCCTGGTTCAGGCACACCCACACGCGAAGGGGCAGCCGGGGCCGGATCTCCCTGGCGTTTTCCCGCGCCATCCCCCAGCACGAAATCATCGACGCCGGGTTGGTCGTGTCCTCGACGAGGCCGCCCGTCAGCGTGTAGGCATCCGCGATGAGGAAGGCTTCGGCCTCGTCCACATCGGCCGGCGCCTGGGGAGGGGACTGACTCAGCGCCCGGTATGCGACGCGCCACCCGAGGGCGATTTCGTCGGCGTCCGCGTCCACGAGACGGGTCAACTGATACTCCAGCAGGCGGGCCGTGTTTTCGGTCCGTTCCGCATAGCGGCCAAGCCAGTAGAAGTTCGCCGCCATCCGCGCCAGCATCATCCGCCGCCCGCCCGGCCGCCATTCACGGAGAATCCTCCCCTATTCACGGAGAATCCAGAGATCCTTGCAGCCTCCGCCCTGGCTGGAATTCACGACGAGGCTTCCCTTGCGCAGCGCAACGCGGCACAGGCCCCCGGGCACGACGTGCTGCTTCTCGCTCCCCTGGAGAACGAAGGGGCGCAGGTCCACGTGGCGGGGCTCCAGCCGCCCGTCCACGAAGCAGCCCGCCCGGGAAAGGGGCAGCACCGGCTGCGAGATGTAGTTCGCCGGGTCGTTCCGCAGGTGCTCGGCGAACGTCTTCCGCTCGGCCTTCGTCGCATGCGGACCCACGAGCATCCCGTATCCGCCGCTCCCCCCGACCTCCTTGACGACGAGTTCCTTCAGGTTGTCCAGCGTGTAGGCGAGGCCGTCCGGCTCCCGGCAGAGATGGGTTTCCACGTTGGCCAGGATCGGCTCTTCATCCAGGAAATAGCGGATGATGCGGGGGACGTACGCGTACAGCGCCTTGTCGTCGGCCACGCCCGTACCCGGCGCGTTGGCCAGCACGAGGTTTCCGGCTCGGTAGGCGTGGAAGAGCCCGGCGGCCCCGAGCACGGAATCGTCCCGGAAGGCGACCGGATCCAGAAAATCGTCGTCGATCCGCCGGTAGAGCACGTCGATCCGCCGCAGGCCCGCGGCCGTGCGGGCGTACAGCGTCGCGTCGTGCGCGACCAGATCCCGCCCCTCAACCAGATCGACGCCCATCTCGCCGGCCAGGAACGCGTGCTCGTAGTAGGCGGAGTTGTATCGGCCCGGCGTCAGCACCGCCATGCGGGGCGTCTCCCCGGCCAGCGAGAGCGACGCGATCGTCGAGTAGAGGCGCTCCGGATAGTCCGCCACCTCGCGGACCCCGTAGGCTCGATACAGGTAGGGGAAGGCCCATTTCATCGCCGTGCGGCAGGCGAGCATGTAGGAGACGCCCGACGGGACCCGGAGATTGTCCTCCAGTACCGCGAAGGTGTCGCCCGCGCGCACGATGTCCGTCCCGCACACGGCGACGTAAACGTCGTGCGGCACCTTCATCTCCCGCATCTCGAGGCGATACTGGGGACAGCCGAGCACGAGGTCGACCGGGACGATGCCATCCCGCAGCGCCTTCCCGTCGTGGTAGACGTCGTGCAGGAACAGGTTGAGGGCCGCGAGGCGCTGCTTCAGTCCCCGCTCGATGTGATCCCACTCCTCTGCGGTGATGAGGCGCGGCACGCAGTCGATGGGGATGATCTGCTCCGACACATCTTCGACGCCGAGGACCGTGAACGTGATCCCTTCATGGACGAAACGGCGGTATACCCCTTCCTGGAGCCGCTCCAGATCTTCGGGAGGGATCCTGGAGAGGGCGGTCCCCAACCGGCGCGCCCGGGCCCTGGGGGTGCCGTCGTCGTGAAACAGCTCGTCGTGAAACGCGGAATCGAGTTCGTAGTGGCGGAAAGGCCCGGACCCCGCCGAGATCGCGGGGTCCGGGTCGGCATAGCCGTGATCGACGAACTTCACCGCCGACATTGAACGCTACCCGTGGGCGGACGCTCAGTCCGCGTCGCGGAAGTCGTTGTCGTCGTCCGGATCCACCATGAGGACGAATTCGGGATAGGCATCGATCCCGAGTTCCGCGGCATCCTGGCCGATGCTCTCCACGCTCCGCGACACGCGAACGCCCAGCGTCCTGTCCAGCACCGTCCAGAAGATCCAGGAAACGAAGAAGACGAACACGCCGATGGCCGCCACGCCGGTCAACTGCGTGACGAAATCGCCGCCCGCCGCGATGCAGGTGGCGAGCGTGCCCCAGACTCCGGCGAACAGGTGCGCGGGCACCGCCCCGACCACGTCGTCGATCCGCCGCATCTCCAGCAGCTTCAGCCCGAACATGCACAGGAGAGAGCCGACGGCGCCGATCAGGATCGCCCACAGCGAGTTGGTGATGTTCGGTCCGGCCGTGATCGCCACCATGCCGGAGATCGCCCCGTTGAGCGTGGCGAAGAGGTCGACCCGGCCGAGTATGGACCGGGACAGGCAGAGCGCCGTGATGACGCCGGCCCCGGCGGCGAGGTTCGTGTTCACGAGGATGTTGCTCATCGAAACCGCGTTGACGACGCCCGAGAGGGCGAGTTCGGAGCCGCCGTTGAAGCCGAACCAGCCCATCCAGAGGATGAACACGCCCAGCGTAACCGCGGGGATGTTCGATGGAGGCGTCGCCTTGACGGAGCCGTCCTTGCGGTACTTGCCCCAGCGCGGGCCCACGACGAGCGCGCCGGCGAGCGCCGCCCAGCCGCCGGTCGAGTGCACGATCGTCGAGCCGGCGAAGTCCGTGAAGCCCATCTGTCCGAGCCAGCCGCCGCCCCACGTCCACGCGCCGACGATGGGGTAGATCACCCCGGTGAGCCCGCCCACGAAGACGAAGAAGGTCCAGAGCTTGACCCGCTCGGCCAGCGCGCCGGAGACGATCGAGGCGGTCGTGGCGACGAAGACCATCTGGAAGAACCAGTCCGACATCACGGAGTAGCCGTTCTCCGCGACGGCGGCGGCCGCGCCTTCGTCCCCGCCGATAAGCGCGATCTCGTCCGCGGAGGGGCCGTAGAGGAGGCTGATCGACCCGATCACGCTCCCCACGTCGACGTACATGAGGTTGTAGCCGATGACGTAGTACATGAGGCCCGCGATGGCGTACAGTCCGATGTTCTTCATGCAGATCATGGACGCGCTCTTGGACCGCACCGACCCGGCCTCGAGCATCGTGAACCCCGCGCACATCCACATCACGAGCACGCCCCAGACGAGGAACGAGTACGTGTTGAGGACGAACCCGAGATCTCCGGCGACGTCCTGCGCGGCGAGGATGGCCGGCGCCAGGAGGAGGCCCGCGCCGGAGAGTAGCGCGGCCGTTGCGAGGCTCCTTCCCGCCGCGAACCGGCGGGACCAGCGTACCTGATGGGTGCTCACGGCGGCTCCTTCTTCAACAGGTTTGTCGTCCGATCATGGCCCTTCGCGACTCGCGGTTTAGGTTGCGTCCCTGTTCGGCATCGCGCAACGGGTTCTCGGTGCGCCGGTAGCCGAACGGCGGCGGCCGGCTATCTTCGGGTGTGACCGGGCTACACCGGAATCTTCGACGAGAGGGCATATCGCTATGTGGAAACGCTCCATCGGAGTGGTCGCCGCATTTGGATTGGGGCTGACGCTCCCCACCGTCCACCCCCTCCTTGCCCAGGAAATCCGGGCGCGTGGCGGCTCCACCGTCACCGTGGGCGCCCGGATCCAGGCGCAATACGAGGCTTCGAGCGTTGACGAGACGCCGACATCGTTCTTCATCCGTCGCGCGTGGGTGACGATCGACGGGAGGCTCAACGATCTCGTCACAGGCAGGGCCCAGTTCAACATCGACGGCGCATCGGTCCTGGAAGCCTACCTGGAACTCACGCCGAGCGAAGCGCTGCAGATCCAGCTCGGGCAGTTCAAGAAGGGGATGTCCTACTTCTGGCTGGTGCCCAACGCATGGCTCCCGATCATCGAACGAGACGCCAGGGTCACGGGCGTGGATCACTGCCCCGGCGTGGGGAGCGTGTGCACCTTCGGCCGCCTCACGGGCGCGCTGGGCCTCGACAACTACGAGCCGGGCATCCTCGCGCAGGGGCGCCCGAGCGACCTCTTCGGATACCGTTTCACGCTCACCAACGGCGAGGGGATCGGGAACAGGGACGTGAACACCGGCAAATCCGCCTCGGGCCAGCTCTCGCTCTTCCCGACCGGAGGGGACACGCGCGTGTCCGCCTATTTCGCGCTGGACGAGACGCTCAACAGCCGGGGGGAGACGATGGGCGTCCCGGCGGTCGGGGCCGAGGTGGAACTCGGGACGTGGCTCGGCGGTCCCCACCTGATCGCCAACGTCCTGCAGGGCCGCAACTGGAAGCTGAACGATGACGCGAAGTTCTCCGCCTTCCAGTTCATGGCCTTCTGGTATCTGCCCACGGCGCCGGAGTCCGGGTTCTCGGGGATCGAGCCGATGCTTCGGGTAAGCTGGGTCGATTCCGGCGCGGAAGATCCCGAGAAGGTCACCGGGACGGTGGTCACGCCCGGCGTGATGGTGTACTTCACGGGCCGAAACGGGATCTCCACGAACGTGGACTTCTACAGCTCTGGCGGCCGGTCGGACTGGTCCTGGAAGGTGCAGGCGTTCGCGTTCTTCTGATCGGGCCCGGGCGGGCCGCGACGAATCAACGGATCGGGGGGCGCGCTGGCGATCCGGCGCGCCCCCCGATCCGTTTCCCGGTCTTTCTCTACTCGAAGCTCGCCTGAGCTTCCTCGACCGTATCGAAGACCTTGGTCAGCCGCACGAAACCGCTGACCTCCAGCACTTCGAGGATATTCTCCGGGACGTGGCACAGGGCGAGCCCTCCGCCGGCCTGGTTGGTCTTGCGGATGGCGATCAACAGCGCCCGTAGCCCGGCACTGCTGATATAGCGCAGACTCCCGCAATCCAGGACCAGGTTGGTCGCTCCCCCATCGATGATGCCGGAGAGTTCCCCGTCGAAGTCCTTGGCGTTGCTGGAGTCTACGCGCCCGCTGACCACCCCTACGGCGGTATCTCCCGAATAGCTGGTCTCAATGTTCATCTGGCGATTCCTCGCTTCCGGCAGCCTCCAGCGGCTGCGTCAGGGTAAGGCAGTTGAAACCCTCGACCCGCTCGTACGCAAGCGTGTCAATAAAAGACTTCGTCAGGTGGATGCCAAGCCCCCCGATGGGACGATCCTCCGCCGCAAGGCTTATGTCGGGAGTCTCCGCGTCCTCAAGCGGGTTGAAGGACCGGCCGTTATCTCGAATCGTGATCTCAATGTCGGCGTCTCCGAGGCGAATGTCCACCGTGATGACCGGATCATCCGCAACTCCCTCGAATCCATAGGAAATGACGTTCGTCAGAAGCTCGTCCAGCGAGAGCTGAAAACGGAAGACGATGTCGTTGGAAATCCCGCGCTCCAAGCAGAAGCGCTCGACCTCGTCCACCACGCGGCGTGGCTCGCTCGGGTCCGGCTTGACGACGATCCGCACTCCCGTTCCGCTCCTGTCGGTTGGTTGTCCACTCGCTGTTCCGGGCGCCCCCGGCGCCGAAACCATGCATGCTGCCGAGGTTCGACATATTGCGCGGCCGGTCCCCGGTTGTGGAGATTCCCGCACCGCAGCGCGGGGACCCCCGCGCCAAGATCGACAGGGACGATGACGACTGGACGCGGTTTCGGACAAGGGCGGGGACCCATGACCGACGATTCACCTCAACCGAGGCCTCGATGCCGAAGATCCTGGTAGTAGACGACGAACCCGATCTGGAGCTGCTCCTCCGGCAGAAGTTCCGGCGCCGGATCCGCTCGGGCGAATTCACGCTGGTCTTCGCCCAGAACGGGGTCGAAGCCCTCGCGAAGCTCGACAAGCACGACGATGTCGACCTCGTGCTCTCCGACATCAACATGCCCGAGATGGACGGCCTCACACTCCTGGGGCAGCTGGCCGAACTCGACCGCGACCTCCGCGCCGTCATGGTGACGGCCTACGGGGACATGAAGAACATCCGCACCGCCATGAACCGCGGCGCCTTCGACTTCGTCACCAAGCCGA
>VXMQ01000182.1 GCA_009841015.1 Candidatus Palauibacter denitrificans
CCCCGGGACCGGTCCCGGCTCCGCGCCCGGGCGATGGCGCCGGCGCGCCGACGGGGAGCAGTTCGGAGGCCACCTCGATCTCCGCCTCCCGGACCTCGATCTCGGGCATGTCGACGGCGAGGATGGGCCGCGGCGGAGGAGGGATCTCGATCCTGCGGGGCATGGAAACCCGAAGCGCCCTCAGGCCGCCCCCGCCGGCGGGGACATCCGGATCCACGCCGGGCCGGACCGCCGGCTCGAACTCGGGGGCCGGGCGCACCCATGCGAGAAGGAGGAACGCGTGCAGGAGGGCGGAGACGAGCATGCCGCCCCACCACACGGCCCGCTCCCGGCCGCGGGAGCGCGAAGACGCGACCCCGTATCGCCAGTCCGGCCGTTTCCTTGTCGTCGTGCGCACAGGTCCGATCCGACTCCAGAATGGTCGCGAGGCCGCCGGGACGGCGCCCCGCGGCCGTCAGCGGCTCCCCGCTGAAGCATCGTACGGAAGGCCGCCCCCGCGGGTTCCCGGCGCTTGCCGCCCGGTGAGACCCTCCGGCACATTGTGCGCCACCCGACACGTCTCCATCCAGGAGCCATCTTCCGTCGCCATGAAAGCGATCCGCAAACCCGGGGCGGCCCCCGGCCTCGTGCTGTGCGACGCGCCGGTGCCCGAGATCCGCTCCCGCGACGTGCTCGTCAAGGTGCGGCGAGCGGGGATCTGCGGCACGGACCTGCACATTCACCAGTGGGACCGCTGGTCGCGGCATCGCGTGAATCCGCCCGTCACGCTCGGCCACGAATTCATGGGAGAGGTCGTCGAGACCGGCCGCCTGGTCCGGAACATCGAGGTCGGCGACCGCGTCTCGGCGGAAGGGCACCTGGTCTGCGGACACTGCGAGTACTGCGGCACGGAGCAGGCGCACGTGTGCCGGGACACCCGGATCATCGGCATCGACCGGGACGGCGCGTTCGCGGAGTACGTCTCCATCCCCGCGGCGAACATCATCCACGTCCCCGACTCCATCGACGACGACCTGGCGGCGGTGTTCGACCCGCTCGGGAACGCTTTCCACACAGTTCTGCACACCGACGTGGCGGGTCGGGTCGTCGCCGTGGTCGGCTGTGGCCCGATCGGCCTGTTCGCCGTCGGGATCGCGCGCGCCGCGGGAGCCTCCAGGGTCATCGCGGTCGAGCCGCACGAGGGGCGGCGGGAACTCGCGGCGCGGATGGGCGCGCACGACTGCCTCGACCCGGCGGACGGCGACGTGGAGGCGCGGATCGCCGACCTCACGCACGGCTACGGGGCGCACGTGGTGTGCGAGATGAGCGGACACCCCGAGGGCGTGCGCTCCGCGTTCCGCATGTGCCGCAACGGCGGGCACGTCCGGCTGCTGGGGCTGCCGAAGGACCCGGTGGAGGTCGACCTCGCGCGCGACGTCATCTTCAAGGGCCTCCACGTATACGGCGTGGTGGGGCGGCTCATGTACCGGACGTGGATCGAGATGCGGGACTTCCTGGCTTCGGGACGCCTCGACGTCGAGCCCGTGATCACCCACCGGCTCCCGTTCGACCGCTTCGAGGAAGGGTTCGACTCCATGTATTCCGGCGAGGCGGCGAAGGTCGTCCTCACGCTGGATTAGCCCTTCGGCCCCCGTGGCGCGCGCCATCGCCCCCGTCGTCCCGGCCCTCGTCCTCGCCGTGCTGCTGACGGCCGGATGCTGGCGGCTCGGGGACGGTACCCCCAGCGAAGCGCTCGTCACCTGGGTCGCCTATCCCGAGACGGTCGAGGTGGGCGCGCCGTTTTCCTTCGAGTTCGGCGGGCCCGTGTCCGAGGACGCCTGCGGACGGCTGGACACCGCCACGCTGGCCGTCACGGACTCCTCCATCGAACTCGCGGCGAGCCGGACCACGTTCCGGGCGGTGTGCGCGCCCCAGCACGTCAGCTTCTACGAGGCACGGCCCATCACGCTCGAGACCCCCGGGCGCTACCGGATCCGCGCCTCGACGGACATCGATCTCGGCACGCTCGTCGCGACGGACAGCGGAGGATTCTCCGGCATCCGCACCTGGGGCGAGGGGACGATCCGGGAGGCGGCCGCGTGCTGGCTGTTCGGTCCGGGGTGGATCGGCAGCCAGCGGGTATTCGCGCTCGACGGCCTCAGCCCCGAGCTTCGCGAGGCAGGGACCGATCGCGTCCTCCACGTCCGCGGGCGGCTGCGAGGCTTCATTTCGTGCGGCAACTGGGGGTCACGCCCCAGAATCCGGGTGGACACCGCCTGGGCCACCGACAGGCGGGTCGGCGACTTCTACCCCTGAGCGACACGAGTCCGGGACGACGCGATCATGACACTGTATGAGGAGCGGGATGTGATGACGTCGAATGTGAACCGGGGCCTCGAGCACCGCCTCGTCTCCGAACTCGGGGAGATGAGGGAGAACGGGGTTCACAAGGAACTGCTGCACATCATGGGGCAGCAGGCGCCGGTCGTGGACATCGATGGTCTGGGCGAGACCATCAACATGTGCTCGAACAACTACCTGGGCCTGTGCGACGAACCCTCCGTGATGCAGGCGGTGAAGGACGGCGTGGACAGGTACGGCGCGGGGACGTCCTCGGTGCGCTTCATCTGCGGCACGTTCGACATCCACCGCGAACTCGAGGCGAAGATCGCGGACTTCCTCGAGACGCCGGCCTCGCTCACCTACACTTCCGCGTGGAACGCGAACGAGGGTCTCTTCGCGCCGCTCCTGGGCGCGGATGACGCCCTGATCTCGGACCGGCTCAACCACGCCTGCATCATCGACGGGATCCGCCTCTGCAAGGCGCGACGGTTCATCTACGACCACATGGACATGGACTCGTTGCGCGACGCCCTCGAGGCGAGCCGCGACGCGCGCCACCGGCTTGTCATCACCGACGGCATCTTCTCGATGGAGGGAGAGATCGCGCCGCTGCCGGAGATCCGGGAACTGTGCGACCGCTACGACGCGATCATGGCCGTGGACGACTCGCACGCGACGGGGGTGCTGGGCGACACGGGACGCGGGACGCCCGAACACTTCGGCATGCACGGCGAGGTCGACATCGTCACGTCGACGCTCGGCAAGGCGCTCGGGGGCATGGCGGGCGGCTTCACGGCCAGCTCCGAAGCCGTGATCGACTACCTCGTTCAGGCGTCGCGCACCCAGTTGTTCACGAACGCCCTGCCCTGCCATTCGGCGGCCGGAGCGATGGCCGCGATCGAGCACCTGGAGATGCATCCGGAACTCGTGGCCCGGCTCCGCGACAACACGGAGTACTATCGCGAGGGACTGATCGAACTCGGCTACAAGCCGATTCCGGGCGGCACGCCCATCGTCCCCGTCATCATCGGAAGGACGGCGGATGCGATCCGGCTCAGCCGCGAGCTGCTGCGGGAGGGCGTCTTCGTCATCGGGTTCGGATATCCCGTGGTCCCGCGCGGGGAGGCCCGGATCCGCTGTCAGCTGTCGGCCGCGCACGAGCGCGAACACATCGACGCCGCCCTCGCCGCCCTGAAGAAGGTGGGGGAGCGGCTCCACCTGATCTGAAGGCTTTGGCGCCGTCTGGACTGCGGAGAGCATGGGATCGCGAGGGAGCATGAAATCGTGACGGAGCGCGGACTGAATCGGGAGCTGCCCAGGGGGATGGTCATCGCCCCGTCCATCCTCGCCGCCGACTACGCGCGGCTGGGCGCGGAGGTGGCCGAGGCGGAGGCCGCGGGCGCGGAGTGGTTCCAGCTCGACGTCATGGACGGGCACTTCGTCCCCAACCTCACGATCGGGCTGCCGGTGCTGGAGTCGTTGCGCGCCGTCTCCGACTCGTTCCTCGACGTACACCTGATGATCGACAACCCCGGCGAGTTCCTCGAGCCCTTCGCGGAGGCGGGCGCCGACATGCTCACGGTCCACCAGGAGGTGTCCGCCCACCTGCACGGGGACCTGCACCGGATCCGGGAGCTGGGCTGCTACGCCGGCGTCGCGCTCAACCCGGCCACACCCGCGGAGACGCTGGCGGAAGTCCTGGGCTACGTGGACCTCGTCCTCGTAATGACGGTGAACCCGGGGTTCGGGGGACAGAAGTTCATCGCCGAGGCGGTGCCGAAGGTCTCCACGGTGCTTCGGATGGCGGCGGATCGCGGGCTGGCGCCGCCGGTCGTCCAGGTTGACGGTGGGATCGATCCCGCGTCCGCGCCCGTGTGCGCCGCGGCGGGGGCGTCGGTGTTCGTGGCCGGTTCCTCGGTGTTCCGGTGGGCGCCCGGCATCGAAGCGAACATGGCGGCGCTGCGCGATGCGCTCGCGCCCTACGGCTGAGGACGGGATGAACGGCGGGCTGTCGCGCGACGAACTCGTCCGCTACGGGCGTCACGTCAGCATCCCGGAGGTGGGGGTGGAGGGCCAGCGGCGCCTCCTGGCCTCGAGCGTGCTGATAGGAGTCTCTTATTCACATAT
>VXMQ01000135.1 GCA_009841015.1 Candidatus Palauibacter denitrificans
GTATCCGGGGGAGGGCGTGGCCGCGGCCCTCGAGGCGGCGGGCGCGCCGGAGCGGCCGGTCGACCCCTCGGAGGTGGAGTTCATGCTCGCCCAGCCGCGCGAGGAGGCGTTCGACGACCCCGGGTGGCACTTCGAGCTCAAGCTCGACGGCTACCGCATGTTGGCCTCGGCGGTCGACGGCGAGGCGAGCCTCCTGACGCGCAACGGACACGACGCGCTCCCGACCTTCCCGGATATCGCGCGCGCCCTGCGCAAACTCCCCTACCGACGCGTGGTGCTGGACGGCGAGGTCGTCGTCCACGACGCGGCGGGGTATCCGAGCTTTCGGCGTCTGCAGAAGCGCGCCCGGCTGTCGCGTCCGCTCGATATCCGGCGGGCCTCGTTCGAGGCGCCGGCGGATTTCTACGCCTTCGACCTCCTCGCATTCGACGATCGCGACCTGCGCGACCTTCCGCTCTCCGAGCGGCGCCGCTTCCTGCGCGACACGGTGCCGGCAGCGGGTCCGATCCGCTTCAGCGAACACTTCGAGGGCTGTGGCGAAACCCTCTTCCGGCAGGTGCAGGAGATGGGCCTGGAGGGGATCATGGCCAAGCGCGCCGACTCCCGGTACATCGGGGGCCGCTCTCCCGACTGGAGGAAGATCCACGCGGCCCGCCAATCCCGCTTCGTCATCGTCGGCTTCACGAGTCCGGCCGGCTCGCGGGCGGGATTCGGGGCCCTCCACCTCGGCGCCTACGGTCCCGCCGACTCCGCATCGGAAGCCGCCGCGGGAGACGATGACCTCGCCCTCCACTACGTGGGCCGCGTCGGGACGGGCTTCGACGACAAGGCGCTGACGGACCTCCGGGCCCGGCTCGACGAGTTGAAGTCGGATGGCCCCGCGTTCGTGACCCCGGCTCCCGCGGGGGAGGACCATACATGGGCCAGACCCGAACTCGTCGCGGACATCCGCTACAAGGAAGTCACGGAGGGCGGCCTCCTGCGGCACGCGGTCTTTCTGGGCCTCATCCCGGTCCCCGAGGAAGAGAGCGGGAGCAGGCCCCGCGACGGGGACGACGATCGAGAGCACGTCCTCCCGACAGACTGCCAGCTTCCGCGCGATCCGCGCGCGGCGCTGGCCGACCCCGTGCGAGTGGACACGTCGCCCCCGCCCGTCGAGGAACTGCCGCTCTCGAATCTCGACAAGGTCTTCTGGCCGGAGGAGGGGTACACGAAGGGCGACCTCATCGCCTACTACCGGGACATCGCGCCGTGGCTGCTGGAGTTCCTGAAGGAACGGCCCCTCGTGCTGACGCGGTATCCGGACGGGATCGACGGAAAATCGTTCTTCCAGAAGAACGCGCCGGGGTTCCAGCCCGAATGGGTGCGCACGGAGGCGATCTGGAGTGAGGGTTCCCGGCGCGACATCCACTACTTCATCGCCGACGACCCGGCCACGCTGGTGTTCGTCGCGAATCTCGGGGCCGTTCCGCTGCACGTGTGGGCGAGCCGCGTCGGGAGCCTGGACCGGCCCGACTGGTGCCTCCTCGACCTCGATCCGAAGCACAAACGGGACGGCGAGGAGGTCTACGCCCCGTTCGAGGACGTCGTGGAGGTCGCGCGCACGATCGGTGACATGTGCGGGGAGATCGGGCTGCCCAGCTATCCGAAGACGAGCGGATCCTCGGGGATTCACGTGATGATCCCGCTCGGCGGGCAACTCGACTACGAGCAGTCGCGCACGCTCGCGCTCCTCCTGGCGAAGGCGGTGGCGGCGGAGATCCCGGACCGGGCCACGATCGTGCGGAACCCGTCGGGGCGGGACGGCAAGATTTACATCGACTACGTCCAGAACGGGCGCGGGCGGCTCGTGGTGGCGCCCTATTCCGTCCGTCCGCGCGCCGGGGCGACGGTGTCGGCGCCGCTGGCCTGGGCCGAGGTGGGAGAAGGGCTTTCCATGGAGGACTTCACGATTCGCACGATGCCGGAGAGGGCGCGGAAACTGGACGCCGATCCGCTGCTGGGCGTGCTGTCGGAGGAGCCCGACCTCATGGCCGCGCTGGATGCCCTGCAGCGGAGGATGGGCGGGTGAGCGGCTCTGACGGGCGGGCGAGCGCCGCGGAGGGCGGGGCGCGCAGGCCGCCCGGGCGGCTCGCCGGCATTCCGGGGTTCGACATCGACGGGGTGGCGCGGGCGGCGGCGGACGACCCCGGCATCCTCCGGCTCGAGAACCTCGACACCGACCTGCGCCCGCCCGCGGCGGCCGTGGCCGCCACCCGCGCCGCGCTCGAATCGCCGGCCGCCAACAGCTACCTGCCCTTCACGGGCCGGGCCGGCCTGCGCGCGGCGGCCGCCCGGCACGTCGGCCGGCTCGCCGGGCGGGACTACGACCCCGACCGGGAGTGCGTGATCACCGCGGGCGGCACCGAGGGCCTGTTCAACGCCCTGCTCGCTACGGTGGACCCGGGCGACGAAGTGATCGTCACCGACCCCACGTACGCCGGCATGCTCCAGCGCGTGCGGCTGGCGGGTGCGCTCCCCCGGCTCGCGCCCTGGGTCTTCGATCCCGCTGGGGGCTGGCGACTCGACTTCGACACCCTCACCGGGTGCATCGGCGACCGGACCCGGGCGCTCTTCATCATGAACCCGTCGATGCCGTCCGGCGGCGTGCTCGACGCCGGCGAATGGGCGGCCGTCGCGGACCTGTGCGAGCGTCACGATCTGTGGCTCATCTACAACGCGGCCATGGAGCGCATTCTGTACGACGGTCGCCCCTACCTGCACCCCGCCGGCCTCCCGGGCATGCGGGAACGGACGCTCACGATCGGCTCGGTCTCGAAGGAATACCGCATGATCGGCTGGCGCACGGGCTGGATCGTCGGGCCGGTCGCCGTCATGGCCGCCGTCGCCAAGGTCGGCATCTACAACGTCGTGACGGGGGTCGGGATCGCGCAGCCCGGCGCGCTGGCGGCGCTGACCGCCGCGGACGAAGCGGAGGACGTGGCCACGAGCGTGCGGCGGTGGGAGCGGCGCCGCGACGCGGTACTCGACGTGCTCAGCGACTACCCGGTCCGGCCCGCCAGCGGCGGCTGGTCGCTCCTCGTCGACACCCACCCCCTCGGCCTCACGGCCCGCGAGCTTTCCAAGCAACTCCTCGCCCGGGCAGCCGTCGCGGCCACACCCATGGACGCCTGGGGCGGCCCCGACGCCGAATACCAACTCCGCCTCGTGTTCAGCAACGAACCCACCGCGCGGCTCCGAAGCCTCGGGGAACGCTTCCACGACGCCCTGTAGCTGACGCGGTAGAGTCCGCGACTGCGGCTAGCTGTCGAGGCGGAGGGCGAGGAGGTTGGGCCAGAGTTTGCCGGTGACGAGGAAGACGCCGGTCTCGGGGACGTAGGCGATGCCGTTGAGTACGGCTTCGATGTCTCCGGGCTTGCGGGCGCTGAGGGGGACGCTCGACAGGTCGATTTCGCCGAGGACTTCGCCCGTGGCCTTGTCGATGCGGACGATGACGTCGGTCTGGTAGACGTTGGCGTAGATCCAGTCGTCCACGCACTCCAGTTCGTTCAGTCGATTCCGCGGTGACCCGGCGCGCGTGACCTCGACCGTCGCGAGCACGGCGAACGTCCGCGGATCGCGGCGCTCCAGCGCGCTGGAACCGTCGGACATCCAGAGCGACTCCCCGTCGTAGCAGAGGCCCCACCCCTCGCCCTCGTAGGCGAACTCACGGAGCACCTCCAGGGTCTCGAGATCGTAGACGAAGGCACGCTCGGACTTCCACGTGAGCTGCACGAGTTCCGAGTCCACCCGGGCGAGTCCTTCGCCGAACAGCGCCGAGTCCACCGCGACGCTCGCCAGGACTTCGCCCGTCGGCACGTCGACCCGCCGGACGCTCGACTCGCCGTAGCGGCCGGTGCTCTCGAGGAGCGCCCCGTCGTGGAAGAGGAGCCCCTGCGTGTACGCTGCGGGATCGTGCGGGAACGTGCCCAGGATCTCGTATTCGATGGACGGAACCGCGGGCGACGCACAGCCCGCCAGCGCGCTGCCCGCCAGCGCGCAGAGCGCGAGCGTCCCCGGGCCGCGGAAGCGCGCCCGCGGCTTCACCCGTCGCATCGCGGTGGCATCAGATCAGGTCGAGGACGGCCTCGACGGCGCGACGACCCTCGGCGGAGGCGCCGGTCCAGTTCTGGTGCCCCCGCAGTTCGGAATGTCCGATCGCGACGCGGCCGAAGGGCTCGCGAATCACGTCCGGCGGGGCCGGGGCTCCGTCGCGTCCGAAGAAGAAACCGGGTCCCGGCGCCACGTAGGCGTGCCCCCACCGATTGAGGACGAGGCCGGCGATGTCCTCGGCCGGATCGAAGCCTCCCTCCGCGAACAGCTCGACCATCTGCGCCCGCAGCCGCCGCTCGTACTCCGTGAACGACGTGCTCAGCATCTCCGTGCGCGCCTCCATCCCCTGGTCCACCGGCGATGCCCCCGGCGCCTCGAAGGTGATGTAGAAGGTCAGCATTGTCGGGTGATCGGGCGCGTGGACCGGCCGGTAGTCCCCCGCGTACATCGGCCGCCGGATGTTGCACGAGAAGCCGAGATCGCCCTCGTAGAAGCAGCCGGCGATGCCGAGGCGGTCGAGGAAACGCCAGTTCCGGAGCGCCACGTTCGCGACGAGGATCGGTCCGTGGCGGAAGTGTTCGTAGGCCGCCCGGTGCCCGTCCGGCAGGTCGGCCGCGATGTAGCGGTTCATCCACCCGCCGCTCGCGAGCACGACCCCGTCCGCCTCGACGGAGTACGCGCGATCCCCGTGCACGTAGGTCACGCGCACGCGACCGTCTCCGTTCCCGGTGTGCCGCACGTCGATCGCGGTGCACCCCAGCCTCAGGCGCACGGGCTGATCCGGCCGGTCGAGGGCGCCGAAGTCGATCGCTCCGTTCAGCACGTCCCCCAGCGTGCGCTTGCCGGCGATGCCGTCCGGCACGACGTCTTTCACGAAGTAGCGGGCGATCCCCGCGTTCCCGCCGGGGAAAGAGTGGAAGGTCATGCCGTCGTAGCGGGAGGGGAGCCCGAAGCCGGGCAGGTCGAAGTGCATTCCCCACCAGGCGGAGATCGCGTCGCAGCCGAGTCCGATGATGCTGGCGAGGATCGGATCCACGTACGCCGTGACTTCCGGCGGCAGGCCGAGCACGTCCTCGTAGTAGGCCTTGAGGGTCATTCCGTCGAGCCACGGCCCGGGGTTGTCCGACCCCCCGGGCGCGTCCGGGGGCACGTGGTCCGCGACCTGCGCGTTGCGCCAGCGCTCGAAGCCCTCGCGCACGTCCGGCGTCCACGGCGCGCGGGAGAGGTCCCCGAAGAGGCCGTTGACCCAGCCGCCCGACCCGCCCGACCAGCCCGGCCGGCCGCCTCGCCGCGTCCCGCCGAAAAAGTGCCCGATGGAGAACTGGTCCTGCACCCAGTGCATGAAGCCGTAGTTCTCGAATGGTGCCTTCACCTGGCCCGCGTCCGGCGCGTACTCGAACTCGCGCGGGATGCCCAGCGTCGTGAAGTAATCGTCCGGCTCCCCCGTGGGCGGACGCACGCCGAAGTCGTTCGACCCCTGCGGCCCGGCCAGGCGCACGCCGTCGACCATGATGTCGTTGCGCTTCGCCTCGCCGCCGAACACGGGGTGATTGTCGAGGACGAGACAACGGCCCGAGGGCCGGTGTCGCTTGAAGTGGTGGGCGGCGGAGAGGCCCGCGAGCCCGCCCCCGACGACCACGACATCGAAGCGCTCTCCTGTGTCGGTCACCGTCCCGCCCGGAGCCCGCCCGTCGCGGACCCAGTGCGCCGAGCGGACGACCTCCGGCGTGTTTCCGTGCGAGGACGCGTAGTCCCCCACGCCGCCCGGCCCGTACCAGTCCGGCCCCAGCGCGTCGGACCACGGCTCGGAGGCAATCCCCGGAACCGCGATGCCGCTCCCGCCTCCGGGAGCCTCCGTGCTGCACCCGAGGAGCGCGGAACCCGCGATTCCCGCCCCCGCCAACTGGACGAAGTCGCGGCGCGTGATCTCGCGGTCGAGCCCGAGTTCCCGATCCGACCTGCCGGTCCCGCCGCGGCTCATCGCGCCCTCACTGGGTCGTCGTCCCGCTCGTCCGGTAGCGCTCGAACCAGGCGAGGATGTGCTGCACCTTGCTGATGAGGCCGCTCGGACGCGCGCCGATGCTGTGGTTCGCCTCGGGAATCCGCACGAGCACCGACGGCACCTTCCGGATCTTCAGCGCCTGGTAGAACTGCTCCGACTCCGACATCGGCGTCCGCCAGTCGACCTCGCCCGTGATGAGCATCGTCGGCGTCGTCACGTTCGCGATGTGGTGGACCGGTGACCGCTCCATGTAGTGCTCGAGGTTGTCCCAGGGCGCGCCCGGGAACCAGTAGTTGAGGCCGCCGCTCCCGCCCATGTCCGCGGTCAGAACCCAGCTGTACCAGTTGATGACGGGCTTCTGCGACGCGGCCGCGGCGAAGCGGTCCGTGTGCGTCACGATCCACGCCGTCAGCACGCCGCCGCCGGATCCTCCGGTGACGAAGAGCTGATCTTCGTCGATGTATCCGCGCGAAATGACCTCATCGACGCCGGACATCAGGTCGTCGAAGTCGTAGCTGGGATACGCGTGGTGGATCTCGTTCCCGAAGTCCTCGCCGTAGCTCGTGCTCCCGCGCGGGTTCGTGTAGAGGACCACGTACCCCGCCGTGGCAAAGAGCTGGACCTCGGCGCTGAAGCGGTCACCGTAGTTGGCGAACGGCCCGCCGTGGATCTCGAGCAGGAGCGGATACTTCCGGCTCGGGTCAAAATCCGGCGGTTTCACGATCCATCCCTGGATGTCCAGCCCGTCGTGCGAGGACTTGTACCAGACCTCCTCCGTCTCCCCGACCGCCTTCTGCGCGAAGAGGTCCTCGTTCAAATGCGTGAGGCGCTGCCAGTCGCCAGCGCGGTTCGTCACCGCGAGGTCCGCGGGGTGGTCCGGCGTCCCGTAGGTGAAGGCGAAGCGGTCGTTCCCGGAGGTGGAGAAGGTGCCGCCGCCGTAGGGACGACCGATCGACAGACCCTGAACGCTGGAGACGATGTCCGTCACGTTCCCGTCGAGTTCAACGTGCGCGAGCCGCGTGTTTCCCTCGGTGTCGTACTGGAAGAAGAGCCCCTCCCCATCGCTCGCCCAGTGCACGTTCCCGATCGAGCGGTCGAGGTCGTCGGCGATGAGGCGCGAGCCTGACCCGTCCCGGTTCATCACGTAGAGCTTCGACACCTGGTGCCCGAGATACCGGTCATCGTAGCCGGTGTAGGCGATCATGCCGCCATCGGGCGACACGACGGGGCCGGAATCCGGTCCGCGCCGGTCCGTGAGTTGCCGGACGCCCCCATCCGCCACGGAGAACTCGAAGATCTCGGAGTCCCGCACGTACTCCCAGTCGTCGCGCCGGGTGGCCGAGATCAGCAGGTGCTGCGAATCCGGCGTCCACTCGGGCGTCCCGCCGTGGTTGTAGGGGCCGTGCGTGACCTGCCGCGGCGTCCCTCCCTCCGCGGGAAGGACGAAGACATGGGAGTACCCGACCGGCAGGAAGCCCTGGCTGTCCGAGCGATAGTAGAGCCGTTCATACGTCGTGGCGGGCGGCGCCCACGTGGCGCCTTCCGGCTTCGCCGGCATCTGCGCGAAGGGGGGCGGCGTGTCCGGGACGAACATGCTGAACGCGATCGTGCTCCCGTCGGGAGACCAGGAGAGCCCGCCCGGGCCCCGCTCAAGCTGCGTGAGCAGGGCCGTCTGTCCGGTGTCCATCCAGCGCAGGTAGAGCTGCGCCTGCCCGTGTTCGTCGCTCGCGACGTAGAGGAGCCGCGTGCCGTCCGGCGACCAGCGCGGAGACGAGAAGTTCCTCTGGCCCGTGAGGAGCGGACGGTGGTTCGAACCGTCGTAGTCGACGATCCACAGGTTGCTTCGCTGACGGTCCGTCATGATGTCCATCGAGGACCGCACGTAGACGACCCGGGAACCGTCGGGCGAGATCCGGGGATCGCCGGCGACTTCGAGTTCGAACACGTCCGCCGGACCGAAGTGATCCGGGTCCCGCTCCTGACCGGCGAGCGGCCCGGCGGGGGCGACGATGGCGAGCGCGAGCGCGGCGGCGGCCACCCGGAAGGCGACCGCCGAGCCGGCGACCCTGTGTCCTCGTGACGGCGTCATAATTCCTCCTGGACTGCATTCGATCTCTGCGGGACGTCCCGTGGCAGTCAAGGTAGCGCCTTTCCCGCCGCCGGATAGGTTGCGCGGCATGAACGAGCGCGAGTTTTCGGTGCCGGAAACGATCCGCTGGGCCCCCGGGGGCCGGAGCGCCCTGATCCTCGACCAGACGCTTCTTCCCGGCGTCCATGAGGAGAAGGAACTCTCGACCCTCGAGGACTTCATCGAGGCGATTGTCAGCCTGCGCGTGCGGGGGGCGCCGCTCATCGGGATCACGGCCGCCATCGGGCTCGCCGCTCTGGCTCGGCAGTCCGCCGCGGAGGGCATCTCTGCGGACGGGTTGCGGGACCGGTTCGCCCGCTGGGCCGAGCGGCTCGCGGACGCCCGGCCGACCGCGGTCAACCTCGTGTGGGCGGTCCGCCGACTGGGGGCGCGGCTGGAAGCCGCCACCGGCGACGCGGCGGAACTGGCCACCGCGCTGGCGGCCGAAGCCGACGCCATCCACGAGGAGGACCGCCGCATGTGCCGCGCGATCGGCGAGCACGCGGCGGCGCTGCTCGCGCGGGGCGAATCGGTGATCACGCACTGCAACGCGGGGTCGCTCGCGACGGGGGGCATCGGGACGGCCCTCGCCCCGGTCTACGTCGCGGCCGAGAGCGGCCGCCGGGTGCGCGTCTTCGCCGACGAGACCCGCCCGCTCCTGCAGGGCAGCCGCCTCACCGCCTGGGAGCTTTCCCGCGCCGGCATCGAGGTCACGGTGCTCGCCGACAACATGGCCGGGTCGCTCTTCGCCTCGGACCCGCCGGACATCGCCTTCGTGGGCTCCGACCGCATCGCCGCCAACGGCGATGTCGCGAACAAGATCGGCACGTACCCGCTGGCCGTGCTGGCGCATCGTCACGGCGTTCCGTTCTATGTCCTCGCGCCGACCTCGACGGTGGACATCGGGACGCCCACCGGCGCGGACATCCCGATCGAACACCGGGACCCGGACGAGATCCGCCGCGGTTTCGGCCCGCTCCTCGCCCCCGAGGAGGCCGGCGTGTACAGCCCGGCGTTCGACATCACGCCACGCGAACTCGTGACGGGCATCGTGACCGAACGCGGCATCCACCGCCCACCCTACACCGATTCCCTCGCCGCCGCCGTCCGCGCCGCCGAAGCGGAGCGACGGCAACGGCCGACCTAGCGGGCCCGCTGCAACTGCAGCCTTCCGCCGAAGGCGCCTGGCACGGCCAACGCGATTCGCCTACCGGTCGTGGTGGAGGATGGGGAGGTATACCTTCCACGGCCCGACCTCGTCCTCGAACTGATGAGCGACGACGCGCGTGATCTGGGCGATGTGGTTCAGGTCGTGTACGGCCCAGGTAGTGAGCAGTTGCCGCAGCGTGACCTCGCCCAGCTCCGGGTGAAGCCCCCCCGCGTCGAGGTCCACTCCTTCCCTGATGACCTCCCGTAGTGCCGCGAGTCCGGTCCCGCGCAGGGTCTCGAATTCCGTGAGCAGTTCGTCCAGCGGGCGGTTGCGCGTGCGCTCGATGTGCGCGAAGCGGTCAAAGGGCGGGAACGGCCGTTGGCGACCGTGTTCGAGGATCCAGCGGGTACGCGGAAGCCAGTCGTCGATCTCGCCCTGGATGAGATGTCCCAGCACGCTGAAGGGGCTGAAGGTCCCCTCGCCCTCGTCCGCGTGCAGGAGGTCGGGTGGCAGGTCCTCGAGCAGCACGCGCACGGTGCCGGGCGTGCGGGCGAGGAGCGTGAGGATGTCCTCCGCCAGCGCATCGTCGTCGATGATCGTTTCGTTCGTCGTTTCTTCCGTCACCCGCTCTCCCCCGGTTGCGGTGATGAGACCCCTCGGAACGGAACCGTCCGCCGCCGGCTTTGCAACGGAACTCCGGGACCCCATCCTCCTTCGATCCGAAACCCCGTTCCGCGGGGCTTTTGCCACGGGCTGCAAGGCCACGAACCAGGCGAGATCTTCCGGCGTGAGCGACACGACACCTCCCCGGCACACATCCCGGGAATCGGGCTCCAGCCGGTTCGTGGAGCGGCTGCGTGGGGTGGCGCCGACGATGACGGTCGAACTGCGGCCGCCGCGGAGCGGACTCACGCGCGGCGGCGCGATGGACATGTGGATCGACCTCTCCCACGCCATCCGCGGACTCGCGGCGCGCGACGCGTTCCTCATGCTCACGGACAGCGCCGTGGGCGAGGAGGAGGAGGAGAACCTCCAGCATCTGACGGCCAACCTCGCGAACGAGGTCGAACCGTGGCGGGTGGTTCCCTTCCTGACCTGCCTCCACCCGCTCGACTACTGCCTGCGCTACGTCGACCGCGCGCGAGCCCGCGGCGTCGAGAGCGTCACGGTAACGGGCGGAGACAAGGTGCGGGGCGCCGAGCGCTGCGTTCCCCACGGGTATCAGCTACGGCAGAAGTTCCGTGAGCGGACGCGGAGCCTGTCGCTCGGAGGCTGGGTCAATCTCCACCGTCCCATCGCCGAGCAGATCGACTTCGCCACGGACCCCGAGTTCGAGGCCGACTACTACCTGACGCAGGTCGTTTCCCACCACGACCTGGCGCGGGCGGAGCGCTGGCTGGAGGGCGCCGGGCGCGCGGGCCTGGAAATTCCCGGCTCGTTCGGCGTCTTCTACTACCGGAACGGCCGCCGGACGGTGCTGGAACGGCTGTCCCGCTTCTTCCCCGTACCCGTCGATGCGGTGGATTCGGCCTTCGAAGCCGGAGTCACCCCGGAGCGGCACTGCGCGGAGACGATCGTCGCCCTCCGGCGTCTGGGGGCCGGGCACGCCTACCTGTGCAATCTCGCCCCGCACCGCGCCGCCACGCAGTTCGACCGCATCATGACCGAGGTCGCCGCCCTCGAAGCCGGAGCAGGCTGAGACGTACACCCGCCGCCTGAGAGGGAACCCCGCGGATCCGTCCTATTCCGTCGCGTCGATTCGGTTCAGCCTGCCAGGCCACTCAAGGATGCGCCGGTCGGCGGTGACGAGCCGATACCCCTCGAGCGCCGTGGCGACAATGAGCCGGTCGGCGGGGTCCCCGGGAAGATTCTCGAGTAGCTCCGCCCGCACGCCTATACGACCATTCACCGGAACTTCGATGAGTCCCTTGCGGAGCAGATCGTGATGCCAGGCTCCCGCGTCGAAACGAAAATCGAGATGCCCCCGGCGTACCTGCATCGCCACTTCCCAGAACGAGATCGCCGATACCGCAGCCCGCCGCCGGAGAAGAGCGCGTTCCACGGTGCGCCGCGCTCGGCGCCCGAGACGAGAATCGCCGCGCTCGTGCCACACGATGACATGGGTATCGAGGAGGATCAAAACAGATCCTCCGCCTCGTCGTCCGGATCATCCCACCACTCCCTCGGCATTGGGCCCACGATATCGCCGAGAATCCGGATGTTGTCGCGATGCCGGCCGAACCATGTCTCCGGCGCTTCGTCGCAGGGCACGAGCTTCGACACGGGGCGGCCGTTCTTCGTGATGACGATTTCCTCGCCGGTCTCGGCGACTTCATCCATGAGCTTGAGACATTTCGCCTTGAACTCCGAGGCCTTGATCGTCCGCGGGAGCCCCGCGGGCGGTGCGTGATCCGATTCCATCCGTCCGCTCCCAGTGTGTCGTACGCCCTCAACGCGCAATCAATAGAACCATGGTCATGACCATGGTCAATCATCCTCCAACCCGGCCCCAGCCCGGCCCCCGGCCGCGACCAGGCCGGCGCGCGAGCCGGTGTCCGCGACGGTGCCCGGGCGGGCGCCCGCGAACGGTACTCGAGGCCGACGCCCGCGAACGGCGCCCGGGACGGCCATCGGGACGGCACAGCGGTTGGGTCGGGTGAAGTGTTACCCGACCGTTGGTGCGGTACACGCACGCTTGCGGCCCATACGCGCTTGCTGCCGAGATACGCTTGTGGCCCAGACACGCTTGCGGCGCGGGCACGCTTGATGCCCCGGTTACAACCCCAGCACGAGGACGATCCGAAGATGTTCACTCGACGCGACTGGCTCCGCTCCACCGCCGCCGCGGGCGCGGCACTCTCCCTCAACCCCCGCATCCTGCGCGCGTTCGCGGGACAGGAGATGATCACGCGACCCATCCCCTCCACCGGGGAGGAACTTCCGATCGTCGGCCTCGGGAGTTCGGCAACCTTTCAGCGCGTGGCGCTCAGCGACGACCACACCCAGATCGAAGGCGTCATGCAGGCGCTGGTGGACGGCGGCGGCTCGGTGTTCGACACCGCACCCAGCTACGGGCGCGGGGCGTCCGAGAGGGCGGCGGGAGACATCTGCCGGCGGCTCGGCATCTCCGACCGCATCTTCTGGGCGACCAAGGTGAACGTGGCCGGGCGGGGCGGCGGCTCCGCGGATCCGGAGGCGGCGCGGGCCCAGATCGAGCGCTCGTTCGAGTACTTCGGCGTGCCCGTCATCGACTGCATCCAGGTCCACAACCTGGGGGATCCGCCCGTGCAGGTGGGGATTCTCGAGGAGTTGAAGGCCGCGGAGCGGGTGCGCTACATCGGGATCACCAGCACGAGCAAGCGGCAGTATCCGGCGCTCATCCAGGCCATGCGGGACTACCCGCTCGACTTCATCGGGATCGACTACGCGGTCGACAACGTGAGCGCGGCCGACGAGATCCTGCCGCTGGCGGCGGAGCTGAACATCGGTGTGCTCGTCTACGTCCCGTTCGGCCGCACCCGGCTGTGGTCCCGCGTGGGCGACCGCGAGGTGCCGGAGTGGGCGAGCGAGTTCGACGCCCATTCGTGGGCCCAGTTCTTCATCAAGTTCGCGGCCGCGCACCCCGCCGTGACGGTGGTGACGCCGGCCACGAGCCGCGCGGAGCACATGGTGGACAACCTCGGCGGCGGGATGGGCCGGCTGCCGGATGAGGACCAGCAGGCGCGCATGATCGAGTACGTGAGCCAGCTCCCCGAAGCCGGCTGAGCCACACGAAGGCCGGCTGAGCCGCCCGCTTCCGGCGGCTCGAGCCTGAACGGAGGCCCGGGAGGACGTTCCCGCGGGAACGCCTTCCCGGGCTTTCAGTCGTTTTGAGGCGTCTTCGGTCGTTTCAGGAGACGAGTTCGACCGATTCGTCCGCCGGGTCGACCGGGGCGAGTCCCAGGCGCTCCAGCTCGCGGTTCACGGCGGCCAGCTCGACGCGCCATACCTCGTCGAGGCGGGTCGTGTAGCCCTCGAGTTCGGCCACCATGATCTCGAACACGTCGTACATCCCGCTCCCGGGCCGGCCGTCGCCCCGCTCCGACATCGAGAGCAGGTTCGCGAGCCGGTTGTTCACGCGGATCGGGAAGTTCAACGGATCCTGGTTGCTGCGGTTCCGCACCTGGTAGATGTTCCCCTCGACCTCCGAAGCCGCGGTCCGCAGCGCCTCCGCGGCCTCCGCCAGCGCGGCGTCATCCGAGGCTTCGAGCCGGTCGTCGAGTTGCGACTTCACGCGCCGAATCGCGATCACCGCCGAGTTGGCCTCGTTGACCCGCGCCCGGATCCGCATCCCGAACTCGAACTGCTCCTCCATGTCCTCGTCCGTCACGTCCTCGATCCAGGGATGGCGGGCGACCTCGATCTCCGTCGTCCGCTCCGCGCCGTCCGCCGTCAGCCGCACGGTGTACGTGCCCGGCGGCACGGCCGGAGACATCGTGCGCACGCCCCACAGGATCATGCCGGGGAAGGTCGCGGCGGGCGCGGTGCGAAGGTCCCACTGCAGCATGTTGAGCCCCGCTTCGGCCGGCATCGCGGGTCCCGCCCAGCGGTCGCGCGCCGGGGCCACCGCTGCCTCCCCCTCCGCCTCGCCCTCCGCGGCCGCCGAATCTCCCTCGGCGGCCGGGTCGGGGCGCGGGGCCGGCTCGTAGGTGCGCAGCACCGTCCCCGACGCGTCGAGAATCTCGAGCCGCGCCTCCTCCGGCGCCTCCCGGAACCACCACGATAGCGTCGCCCCGTTGGCGGAGCGGTACGCGGTGGCCGGATCGAACAGCGCGACCGCATCCTCCGTCAGCCCGGGGCGCGCCTGCCGCAGCGGCGCCAGGTTGTCGAGCACCCAGAACCCGCGCCCGTGGCTCGCGATCGCCAGTTCGTTGTGCTCCACGATGACGTCCGAGACCGGGATGTCCGGGAACCCCGGGTTCAACTCCTGCCAGTTCGCCCCGTCGTCGTACGACACGTACATGCCGTGCTGCGTCCCGGCGTACAGCAACCCCTCCCGGTTCGGGTCCTCGCGCACCGCGTGCACGTAAGCCACATCGCGGATCCCGTCCACGATCTTCGTCCACGTCGCCCCGTAGTCGTCCGTCTTCCAGATGTAGGGCGAACGGTCGTTGAGGAGCGGCTTCCGCACCGAGATGTAGGCTCGGCCCGCCCCGAAGGCCGAGGCGTCGATCTGGCTCACGCGCCCGAACTCCGGCATGTCCGGCGGCGTCACGTCCGTCCACGTCGCACCGCCGTCGCGCGTCACGTGTACGAGGCCGTCGTCCGACCCCGCCCAGATCACGCCGATGTCCACCTTTCCCGGCCCGACCGAGAAGATGGTCGCGTAGACCTCCGGCCCGTTCATGTCGCCGGTGATCGGCCCGCCGGAATGGCCCAGCGTCATGGGGTCGGCGCGGGTGAGGTCGCCGCTGATCGCCTCCCAGTCGTCGCCCCCGTTCGTCGTCCTCCAGAGCCGGTTCGAGGAGGTGTAGAGGACGTTCGGGTCGATGGGGGAGAAGATGATGGGGAACGTCCACTGCCAGCGCTCCACCATCTCGCTCGCCGGCTCGCCCGAGTAGAACCAGGGATAGGGGTTCACCTCGCGCGACGTGCCGAGGCGGCGGTTGTAGCGGTCGAGGTAGCGTCCGTTGTTCGTCCCCGAGAAGAAGACGTCGATATCCTTCGGGTCCGGCGCGATGTAGCCCGGCTCCCCGCCCCCGGCGCGGTACGCCACCTCCATCGAACCCTCGGTTATGCTCGCGGGCTGGCCCCCGCCGAACCCGGGCGCCTGGCCGAAGCCGAACCGGTTCGCGTTCCAGGCCGAGGGCAGGCACAGCGTACTGTTGTCCTGCTGCGAGCCGCAGACGTGGAAGGGCACGTGGGCCGTCGTCACGCCGTGGTAGAACTGGGCGGTCGAGAACTCCTGGTCCGTCCAGTGCTGCCCCGTGTCGAAGCTGACCGCGCCGCCGCCGTCGTTCGCCACGACGAGGTGGGCGGGGTCCTCCGGGCTGATCCAGAGGTCGTGGAAGTCGCCGTGCGTCCCGTTGTTGATGACCTCGTACGTCGCGCCGCCGTCGGTCGAGCGGAAGAACGAGGTGTTCTGCACGTACACGACGTCGGGATCGTGGTGGTCGGCATAGACGTGCGTGTAGTAGAAGGCGCGCTGCCGGATGCGGCGCTCGTCATTGATCAGTTCCCACGTGTCGCCGCCGTCGTCGCTGCTGAACAGCCCCCCGTCGGCGTGCTCGAACAGGGCGTACACGCGGTCCGAATCGGCGCTCGAGACGGCGAGCCCGATCTTGCCCACGACCCCCGACTCCGGCATGCCGGGGTTCCGCGTGATCTCCGTCCACGTGTCGCCCCCGTCGGTGCTCTTGAACATCCCGCTTCCGGGCCCTCCGGAGGACATCGTGTACTCCTTGCGGAAGGCCTCCCACAGGGCCACGTAGATCACATCCGGGTTGTTGCGGTCGATCGCGATGTCCACGGCGCCCGTGCGCTCATCGCGGAAGAGGATGCGCTCCCAGGTGTCGCCCCCGTCCGTGCTGCGGAAGAGGCCCCGCTCCTCGCTCGGCACGCTGTATTTCCCGAACGACGCAACATAGACGATGTTCGGATCCGTGGGATGGATGCGGATCGTGGCGATGGCATCGGATTCGGAGAACCCGACGTGCTCCCACGTCTCGCCCGCGTCCCGGCTCCGGTACACGCCGTCCCCCGGCATGATGTTGCCGCGGATGCAGGTCTCGCCCATGCCGATGAAGACCAGGTCCGGATCGGTCTCGGAGACGGCCACCGCCCCGACCGACGCCGACGTGATCTTGAAGTCGGTGACCGGGAACCAGTTCTCGCCCCCGTCCTTCGTCTTCCACAGTCCCCCGCCGGTGGCGCCGAAGTAGCCCTCCAGCGGACGCCCCACGACCCCGCTCGTGGCGATCGAACGCCCGCCCCGGTCGGGCCCCAGGTTGCGCCAGCGGTAGCCCGCCAGGAACGCGGAATCGAGCGTCACCGCTCCGGGGGCGATCTCCTGCGCCTCCAGCGGCCTCGAATGGCCGGGACCGGTGAACGGCGTGAAGAGGGAAAGCGCCAGCAGCGAAGAGAGGAGACGCGGGATGCGGTTCATGGCCTGGCTCCGGGCGTAGTCGACGATGACGGCTGTTCGTCCGCCGAAGATAGACGCCGCTTCATGGGCGGGGGAAGGCGGTCCGTCAGCCTCCGGCGGAGCGGTTGTCCGGCGACGGAAGGAATGGTCAGTCCTCTTCGGGGATCCCCGCGTCCGTGTCGTCTGGAGGCTGAAAGGGGAAGATCGCGACGGACTCCACGCCGAGTGCGTCTTCTCGGGTTCCGAGGAGGTAATCGGCGCCGAACTCCCAGACCTCCAGGCCGGGCACCGACTCCAGATGGCAAAGGAACTCGCCATCTCCCTCGAATACGAGCCAGCCGGCCGACTCCCGCGGCTTCGGGTAGCGAGCGACCCAGACGCGGCCGTCTCGTCCGATGGCGACCCCGCTCGACGCAGGGAAACGGTCGGCGACGGGACGATCCTCGCCCGCCATGAGATCGGCGATGGGGCCCGGTGCCCTTCCCTCCCGCCTCCGCCGCTCCAGAAACTCCTCCCGCCAGGCGCTAGCGTGCGCGGCGGTTACGTCCCGGTCGTCGTCGGGCCAGCGAATGATCCGCCGCAACCGAAACTCCTCGTCCAGCAGCCGCACCTCCGGCTCGCGGCCGCTGGCCACGGCGATCGTCGTACCGCCTGCATCGACGGACGGCGCGGCTTCGAAGAGGGGGTCGAGAACCAGGTTGATGGGACCGCTCGGGGGACCGTAGCGGCGTCCTTCCAGAGTCATCAGAGTACTGACGAGGCCCCCATCCCGCGTGTGGGCGTCGACGAAGACATCCCGGGGCGTGCGATAATCTTCCCCTCCCCCTTCGACGCGCACGTTGATCGAGGAGCCGTTGGACAGCACCCCGCCCCCCCGGCTTGGATTCGCGTATGCCGGGCTTATTCGGACGGTCCGTACGAACTCGCCTCCCGCCGTGAACACGTTGAAGTACCACGGCCGCAGGTTGCCCACCCAGATCGTGTCCCCGGGGAGGACCCACATGAGGTACGGATCCCGGAACTCGCCGGGACCTTCGCCCCGTCGCCCCATTGACCGGACATATTCTCCCGTCGCCCCGAAAACGCGGACACTCGATGTCGTTTCGTCGGCGACAGCCACGGACCCGTCCGAGAGTCGTACCAGACCGCGAATATCATAGAATTCATACCGCTCATCGCCGGAGACCTCCCCAACGGCGAAGCTCGGCTCGCCGCTGACCCTGCAGACCCGGTCCGAACTCAGCGCATCGCTCGTCACGATGGCGATGCCGGCACTGTCGACGACCGACGAGCGGGCAGGTACTGCATTCTCCTGGCCGCACGCCGCCACGAGCGCGCCGAAGGTCGTCGACAGCAGCAGCCGTCCAGGTCCTCGCATCATGCGGCGTACTCCGGTAGTTGGGCGGTAGGGGTCAACCGAAAGCCGTTAACTCAACCAACGTCTCGCGAGGATCGGAAGTTCCGTGACCCTCGCTACGCGCGTCTCCCGCAGAAGGAGTATGTTGCCGGATGAACGCCATGCGGGGTAGTGCGCGGAAGCTTGCGGAGACGGTCTGGGGAACGGGGAGCGGACGGACCAGGGTCGGCTACCTCGGGCCTCCCGGGACGTTCAGCGAGGAGGCGGCGCGGCGTTACGATCCGCGGGCGCATCACGTGCCGTTCAGGGACATCGAGAGCGTCGTGCGGGCGGCGGAGGAAGAGAAGATCGACGAGGCGCTCGTCCCGCTGGAGAACAGCACGGAAGGCCCCGTCACCCGGACGACCGACCTCCTCGTCCACCGGACGGACCTTCGCATCCGGCGTGAAGTCGTCCTTCCGATCCACCTCTGCCTGGTGACGGAGGGCGGCGTCGATTTCGACGAAATAAGGGTCGTCTATTCCCACCCACAAGCGATCGCACAGTGCCGGGAGTATCTGGCGCGCAGACTTCCGAAAGCGGAAACCGTGGCCTCGCTGAGCACGGTGAGCGCCGTGGAGGACATGCGGGTCTTCGGCCCGGGGACGGCGGCCATATCGAGCATGAGGGCGGCCAAGGTTCGCCACGCCTTCGTGCGCGAAGGTCGCATCGAGGACGTCGCGGGGAACCGCACCCGATTCGTCGTGCTTGCGCCCAGGGATCACGAGCCGACGGGGAAGGACAAGACCTCGATCTGCTTCGACTTCGCGGCGGACGGTCCGGGCACGCTCTACCAGGCGCTCGGCGAGTTGGCGAACCGGCGGATCAACATGCTGAAGATCGAATCGCGCCCCGAGAAGAGCAGCCTCGGACGGTACATCTTCCTCATCGATTTCGAGGGGCACCGGACGGACCCCTTCGTAGGGGAAGCGCTGGACCGGATCAGGGAGCGCGCGTCGTCCTTCAAGATCCTGGGGTCCTATCCCAAGGCATTGGACCCGGCTCCCTAGCGTCCGGCCCCCTAGCGTCCGGCCCCGCAGCGTTCGGACCGGCTATGCGGGGACGCGCGGCGGCGTTCCCAGTCGCGTCAGGTTCGTCCCGAGGACTTCCTCCGCGGCGGCCGCCTGCGCGAGGAGCCTCAGATCGCCGCCGGAGGGTCCCATCAACTGCAGACCGACGGGCATGCCCTCTCCGTCCAGCCCGGCGGGGAGCGAGATCGCGCACAGGTCGAGCATGCTGGCCGGGCAGGTGCCGGAAAGCATGAGCCGGTTCGCATCGCGGTACGCCCCCAGGCGCGACAGGGCGGCGAGCGGCGGCGGCGCGATCGGCAGGGTGGGCGTCGCCAGGAGGTCCACGCGCTCCGCGGTCAGTCGGGCGTGGGCCCGCGCCGACAGGCGGCGGCGCGCGTCAAGGGCGGCCAGGTAGTCGATGGCCCGCACCTCGCCCGCCGCCCCCAGCCGCTTGCCGATGATCGAGTGCAGCAGCGGAATCCACTCCGGCAGTTCACGTTCCAGAAACCCCAGGAACTCCGGCTGCACGATCCGGCCGTCGAAGTAGCGCTCCCCTGCTTCGTCGAGTTCGGGCACATCGACATCGAGGAGCGTCGCGCCCGCGGCCTCGAGCTCGACGAGCGCGCCCCGAACGACGGCCTGGATATCGGGCTCCGCGTCCGTCCACAGGCGGGATGCCGGGACCCCGATCCGCAGTCCGGATATCCCCTCGGACAGGGATCCCGCGGGCTCGCGGTCGGATCCGGCCGGAGGATCGAGGGCGAGGAAGGCATGGCGAAGGTCCTCCGCGGTATGGGTGAGCAACCCGACCGTGTCGAGCGTCGTGCTGAGGGGGACGACGCCCGTGGTCGGCCAGCGGCCGGTCGTCGGCCGCATGCCGACCACGCCGGTGGCCGACGCCGGGATGCGGATGGAGCCGCCCGTGTCGGAGCCGAGGGCGATGCGCGCGGAGCCCTCCCAGAGACTCACTCCGGCGCCGGCGGACGACCCCCCCGGAGCCCGGTGTTCAGCGGGGTCCCACGGATTGACGGGCGTCCCCGTGTTGGGGTTGAGACCCACGGCGCCGAAGGCGAACTCCACCGTGTGGGTCTTGCCGGTGAACACGGCGCCCAGCTGGCGCAGCGACCTCGCGAGGAAACCTTCGGGCCAGGCGGGGAGCGGCCGCTTCGACCCGGCCCGCAGCGGGTATCCGTCGAGCGCGTAAAGATCCTTGACGGACACCATGACACCGGCGAGGGGACCGGGATCTTCACCGCTCGCGGATACCCGGTCGACCGCGTCGGCCCGCTCCCGGATCGCCGCGGGCTCAAAGGCGACGTACGCGTCCAGATCGCTCGCCGCGTGGCGCCGGATCGTCGCCTCGGCCTCGCGGCGCGCGCCCCCTTCGCCGCGCCGCACCTGCGCCGCGATCTCGTGAAGCGACGGCCGGTTCACGACGCCGCCAGCCCGGGCACCCGGCCCGCCGCTAGAGGACGCATTTCAGGCTCGCGGCGAGCGCCCAATGTCCCAGCCCTCTCATATCCGTTCCGTTCCCCTTTCTTCCCTTGACTTCCCTCGACCCACCGCAGGGCATGCCGCGACCTCGGAAGGTCGGGGGCGCCGCAAGTTGCGTGGGCACCGTTCGGGTGCACAAACTGCGGAGCCTCGGACGGTGGCTCCGGCCGAGTGTCCTCCGGGAGGAGACTGTCCATGGTGGGTCTGGGGCGGCAGGACGACGCCGAGGCCCTGTTCGAGGAACTGGAGGCCACGCTTCAGCCCCCCATCGCCGACTTCTCGGTCCCCCACTTCAGGATTCACGTCGCGCTCGGCGCGAAAGACGTGAGCCGTGCCCGGGCCGCCTACGACGCCGCTCTCGACGCGATGGAGACCCTGGAGGTCGGGATGCAGCGTGCCATGCTGACCGGCGATCTGGGCCGGATCGACGAACTCGCCGGCGACTACGAGTCGGCCGTCCTCAACTACCGGGAGTCGATGGCCCTGGATGGCGACCGGAACATGCACCGCGAGGCCGGAGCCGCGCTCCGAAAGGCGGGTCGGCTCGAGGAAGCCGAAGTGGAACTGAGGGAGGCGCTCCGCCTGCAACCGGCGGACCCGCACGCCCACCTGGAGATGGCGCGGGTACTCGAGGCGCGCGGGGACATGTCCGGCGCCGTGGAACGCCTGCGCAGCGCCCTCGCGGCCTGGGAACCCGCCGACGAAGGGTTCGAACCGGCTCGCGACGCGCGCGCGAAGCTGCAGGCGCTCGACGGGGCCGGCTGACGGGCGAGCCGGCTGCCCGGCGCCTGAAAATCAGGGATCGCGCAGCACGGCGGCGGCGCGGTCGACTTCGTTCCCGGGGGTGCTGACGAGGACGCCGGCGGCATGAGAACGCACCGCGTTCAGCACCTCGCGAGCCATGGCGACGCCCTCCCGCGCAGCCGCCTCGGCGCCCTGCGCCTGCGCCGCCGCCATCCGCTCCACCACCTCGAGCGGCACATCGACGCCGGGCACCTCGTGCGCCAGGAACTCCGCGTTCTCCAGCGACAACGGAGGCCACAGGCCCACGAGGAGCGGGACGCCGAACTCTTCGATCCGGCACGCGAAGGCGAGGAACTTCTCCGGATCGAAGATGGGCTGCGTGACGGCGAAATCCGCGCCCGCCTCGGCCTTCCAGGCGAAACGCCGGATCTCCTCCTCGGGGTCGACCGCGCCGGGATTCGCGGCGACGCCCTTCACGAACGAGGTCGGGGCGCCGATTGAACTCCCCCCGGGATCGAGGCCGAGGTTGAGCTGCCGGACGACGTTCGTGAGACCGATGCTGTCGATGTCGTACACGCCGCCCGTGTCGTAGGGGCCGCCTCGCGGCGGGTCGCCGGTGATGAGGAAGACGTTGCGCAGGCCGGCCGCGGCCGCGCCGAGGAGGTCGCTCAGCATGCCGAGCATGTTGCGGTCGCGGCAGCTGTAATGGGGGACGGTCTCCATGCCGAGTTCGCGTTCGATGACGATCGCGGCGGGGAGGGCGGCGATGCGGCTCCGGTGCGCGGGGCCGTCAACGATGTGGACGGCGTGCACGCCCACGTCGCGGAGCCGGCCGGCTGCGGCCAGCAGTTCGCCGGGGTCCCACCCGTGCGGCGGCGTCAACTCCACCGCCCCGACGAACTCGCCGCGCGCGAGACGGCGTCCGAGCGCAGAGCGGCCCGCGAGCGGAGGCGGCTCCGTCGCCGCATGGCCGTCGGCCTCGCCCGGCGAGGAGACGGCCACGCGGGCCGGCCCGGGGCCGTTCGTCCCGAGCAGCGTCGCCGTGAGCCGCGTGTGCTCGGGCGACGTCCCGCAGCACCCGCCCACGAAGCGGGCGCCCGCCGCCGCCATGCGCCGGGCGTAGCGGGCCATGTACTCCGGGCTCGCGAGGTAGATCTTCCGGTCCCCGATGTCGCGCGGCAGCCCCGCGTTGGGCAGCGCGGAAACCGGCCGCGACGTGGCCGCCGCCATGCGCTCGACGCCGAACAGCATGGAGGAGGGGCCGACCGAGCAGTTGAGGCCGATCACATCCGCTCCGGCGTCCTCGAGCGCCGCCGCCGCGGCCTCGATCGTGGCGCCGTACTCCGTGTGGCCCGCGTCTCCGAACGTCATCTGCGCGAAGATCGGCGCCTCTCCTGCGACCTCCCGCACCGCCCGCACCGCCTGCAGCAGTTCGTCGAGGTCGGAGAACGTCTCCAGCATGAAACCGTCGACGCCGCCTTCCGCGAGCCCGGCGACCTGCCGCCCGAAGAGGTCCGCCGCCTCGTCCACCGACGTGGGGCCCCAGGGCTCGATGCGGATGCCGAGCGGCCCCATCGCGCCCAGCACCGCCGCGCGCTCCCCGGCCGCCTGCCGGGCCAGGCGCGCCGCCGCCACGTTGATCTCGTGCAGCGACGGCTCGAGGCCGAACGGCTCCAGCTTGACGGGGTTCGCGCCGAAGGTGTTGGTCTCGATGAGTTGCGCCCCCGCCCGCACGTAGTCGGCGTGCACGCCCAGCACCCGGTCGGGTTCCGTGAGGTTCAGTTCGTCGTAGCACTGGTTCACGAACACGCCGCTCTCGTACAGCACCGTCCCCATGGCACCGTCGATCAGGTGGATCCCGTCCCCCTCGATCCACTCCAGCAGACGCTCGCTCACGCCGTCGCCTCCAGCGCCGGATCCCGGTCGTACCCCAGGTTGGGCGAGAGACGGCGCTCCGCCTCGGCGAGGGAGACCCCGCTGCGCGCGGCGTAGTCCTCCACCTGGTCGAGCCCGATCCGTCCCAGGCCGAAGTAGCGGGCCTCCGGCCGCGCGAAGTACCAGCCGGACACGGACGCCGCGGGGTGCATGGCGTAGTTCTCCGTGAGGGTGATCCCGAGACGGCGCTCCACGCCAAGCAGGTCGAAGAGGAGCGCCTTCTGCGAGTGGTCGGGACACGCCGGATAGCCTGGAGCCGGACGGATCCCGACGTAGCGCTCGGCGATCCGCCCCTCGTTGTCGAGCGCCTCGTCCGGCGCGTAGCCCCAGAGGTCCGTGCGCACGATCTCGTGCAGGCGCTCGGCCAGGGCCTCCGCCAGCCGGTCGGCGAGCGATTTCGCGAGGAGGCTCTGGTAGTCGTCTACCACGGCCTCGAAGCGGGCGCAGAGCGCGTCCAGGCCGATCCCGGCGGTCACGGCGAAGGCGCCGCTCCAGTCGGTGGCGCCGGCCATCTCGGGCAGGACGAAGTCGGCCAGACTCACGTTCGCGCCCGAGGAGCGGTCCATCTGCTGGCGGAGGTGGGGCACCCGCAGCAGCTCTCGACGCCCGTCCCCCGGCGCTCCATCCCCCGGCGCGAAGAGGACGATGTCGTCCCCGCGCGCGTTCGCCGGATACAGCCCCGCGATCGCGCGCGCCGTCAGGGATCCGTCACGGATGATCTCGTCGAGCAGCCGGCGGGCATCGTCGTACAGCGACCGGGCCGCTCCCCCCCGTTCCGGATGCTGCAGCAACTGCGGGAAGCGCCCCTTCATCTCCCACGCCTGGAAGAAGGGCGTCCAGTCGATGTAGCCGACCAGTTCCTCCAGCGGGAACGGATCGTACACCTGCACGCCGGGTTCCCGCGGCGGCGTCGGCGCCACGGCCGCATCGAGCGGGAGCCGGTTCGCGCGGGCCCGCTCGATCGTGGCGAGCGGGCGCCTCCCTCCCCGGTACTCCTCGCGCACGCGGCGGTATTCGGCGCGCGTCCGCTCCACGAAGTCCGCCCCGCCGTCGTCGGCGAGGAGCTTCCCCACGACCCCGACCGCGCGCGAGGCGTCGAGCACGTGCACGGTCGCCCCCGAGTACCGCTCCTCGATCTTCACGGCCGTGTGCTTGCGCGACGTCGTGGCGCCTCCGATGAGGAGGGGCACCTCGAACTCCTGCCGTTCCATCTCGCTCGCCACCCGCACCATCTCGTCCAGCGACGGCGTGATCAGGCCGCTGAGCCCGATCGCGTCCGCGCCGTGCGCCCGGGCCTCCGCGAGGATGCGGTCCGGGGGGACCATGACGCCGAGGTCCACGGTGTCGTAGCCGTTACACTGCAGCACGACGCCGACGATGTTCTTCCCGATGTCGTGGACATCTCCCTTCACGGTCGCGAGGAGAATCGTCCCCTTCCCCTTTCGGGCCACGCCGGCCGAGGTCGCGTTCTCCTCCTTCTCGGCCTCCAGGTGGGGGATGAGGAAGGCGACGGCCCGCTTCATCACGCGCGCCGACTTCACGACCTGCGGCAGGAACATGCGCCCGCTGCCGAACAGGTCGCCGACGCGGTTCATCCCCGCCATGAGCGGCCCCTCGATGACCGCGAGCGCCCGGCCGTACAGCAGGCGGGCCTCCTCGGCGTCCTTCTCGATGTGCTCGACGATCCCCTCCACGAGCGCGTGCTCGAGCCGCGCCTCGACGCCCTCCGAGCGCCAGGCATCGTCCACCCGCGTCTCGATCCCCTCGTCCCGGATCCGGCCCGCGAGGTCCGTCAGCCGCTCCGTGCCGTCGGGCCGGCGGGCGAGCAGGACATCCTCCACCGCCTCGAGCAGTTCCGGCTCGATGTCGTCGTAGAGCGGAAGCCGTCCCGCGTTCACGATCCCCATGTCGAGTCCGGCCGCGATCGCGTGGTACAGGAAGGCCGTGTGCATCGCCTCCCGCACGGCGTCGTTGCCCCGATAGGAGAAGGAGATGTTGCTGATCCCGCCGCTCGTCATCGCGCCGGGGAGTTCGCTCTTGATCCGGCGGACGGCCTCGATGAAGGCGACCCCGTACTCGTCGTGCTCCGCGATTCCCGTCCCCACGGCGAAGACGTTGGGATCGAAGATGACCTCTCCGGGCCGGAAGCCGGCGCCGAGCAGGAGGCGGTAGGCGCGGGCGCAGATCTCCAGCTTGCGGTCTACCGTGTCCGCCTGCCCCCGCTCGTCGAAGGCCATGACGATGACGCCGGCCCCGTAGCGGCGGATGAGGGCCGCCTGCTCGAGAAACGCCTCCTCCCCCTCCTTGAGCGAGATCGAGTTCACGACGGCTCTTCCCTGCGTGCACTTCAGCCCCGCCTCGATGACCTCCCAGCGCGAGGAGTCGATGACGGTCGGGACGCGGGCGATGTCCGGTTCGGCCGCGATGAGGTTCAGGAAGCGGATCATGGCGGCCTCGGAGTCGAGGAGGCCTTCGTCCATGTTCACGTCGAGAAGCTGCGCACCGTTGACGACCTGGTCGCGCGCGACCTCGACCGCCTCGTCGAAATCGTCCTCCCGGATCAGCCGCCTGAAGCGGGCCGAACCCGTGACGTTCGTGCGCTCGCCGATGTTCACGAACAGCGTGTCCGGCCGGATCGCGAGCGGCTCGAGACCCGAGAACCGGGGCAGCGGCTCGATCGCGGGAACCCGTCGCGGGGGTACCCCCTCCATGCGCTCCGCGATGGCCCGGATGTGTTCCGGCTCCGTCCCGCAGCAGCCGCCGACGAGGTTGAGCAGTCCACGGTCCGCGAAGTCGCCGAGCAGACCGGACATGTGGGCGGGGGTGTCGTCGTAGCCCCCGAACTCGTTCGGGAGACCCGCGTTGGGGTGGCAGCCCACGGGGGCATCGGCCACGGCGGACAGTTCCGCGACGTAGGGCTCGAGTTCCTCGGCTCCGAGCGCGCAGTTGAGACCGACGAAGAGGGGGTCCGCATGCTGAATCGAGAGCCAGAACGCCTCCACGGTCTGGCCCGACAGCGTCCGCCCGGAGCGGTCGGTGATCGTGCCGGAGATCGCGATCGGCAGCGGCTCGCCGAGATCCGCCTCGAGTTCGAGGATGGCGAAGATCGCGGCCTTCGCGTTAAGCGTGTCGAAGATGGTCTCGACAAGCAGCACGTCGGCGCCGCCCTCGACGAGTCCCTCCGCCTGCTGTCGATAGGCGCGCGCGAGTTCATCGAAGGAGACCGCGCGGAAGGCCGGGTTCTCGACGTCGGGCGACAGGGACGCGGTCCGATTCGTCGGCCCCATGCTCCCGAGCACGAAGCGGGGGCGCGAGGGATCCGCCCGCGTCGCCTCATCGGCCTCCTGCCGGGCAATCCGCGCCGCAGCGCAATTGATGTCGTGGATGAGATGGTCGTTGCCGGCCTCGGCGGAGATGCCGTAGTCGGCCTGGGAGATGGCCTGGGCGTTGAAGGTGTTCGTCGTGATGAAGTCGGCCCCCGCCTCCAGGTAGCCGCGGTAGAGGGACGCGACGTCGCCGGGACGGGTGAGGCTCAGCACATCGTGATTTCCGAACAAGGGCTGAGGATGATCCGCGAGCGGACCCGCGCGATAGGCCGCCTCGTCGAGGCCCAACCGCTGGATCATCGTTCCCGAGCCGCCATCCATCAGGAGGATGCGCCGCTCGAGCGCCTCCCGAATCCGTGCGACGCGTTTTCCTCGCGCTTCGGACACGCCAGTTCCCCTCAAGAAAAGACCCCGGCCGCCAAAGAATCGCGCCCGGGGCGTGGCTCTTTAGCGATTGTTTTACGTGGTTGCAATCCGCCTCAAATCACCACGTCCGGTACGCTCCGGCAGGTCAAAACTAGCGCGCGCGCCCTGAATCGGAAACTTTGCGCGCGCGTGGTTAAACAAGGTGACGGCGGGATGTGTTTGGGCTGATATGAAATACATACATGAAGCGGGCCGCGCGGGGTTCCTCCTCGCGGCTCTTGCGATAAGCGGGGCGGGGTGGGGGCTTCACGGACAACAGGAGGGCCTGTCGCCGCCCGACGGGCCGGAGGCGACCGTCTTCCGGGGCGGCGTGGCGCCGGCGGCGGTGGACGCGGTGCGTCGAGAGGGCGCGCTCTCGATCGACGGCCGGCTCGACGATCCCGCCTGGCAACCGGCCCCCATCATCACCGACTTCGTCCAGGGCGTCCCCCTGGAGGGAGCGGAGCCATCCGAACCGACCGAGGTGCGAGTCGTGTTCGACGACGCGGCGATCTACGTGGCCGCGCGGATGTACGAGAGCGACCCGAGCTTGATCCGCGCGCGCCTCACCCGCCGGGATGAACGCGGTTCCTTCGATTCCTTCAAGCTCTCCCTCGATCCGAACCTGGACGGGCTGACCGGCTACGAGTTCGAGGTCAGCGCCGCCGGGGCCGAGACGGACCGGTACCTGTTCGGCGATACGCAGGAGGACACGAACTGGGACGCGATCTGGGACTCCGCCGTGCAGGTCGACGACCGGGGGTGGACGGTGGAGATGCGGATCCCGCTCTCCCAGATCCGCTACGAAGCGCGCCCCGGCATGCAGACCTGGGGGATCAACTTCGAGCGCCGGCGTCTGGAGACGAACGAGACGGACTATTTCTCCCTGCAGTCGCGCACGGCCCGGGGTCGGGTCAGCCAGTTCGGCACGATCGACGGGCTGCAGCTCCCCCGGTCGAGCCGGAGGTTCGAGGTCCGGCCCTTCGCCGTGTCCCAGTATCACACGGCACCTGCGACGCCGGGGAACCCGCTGTTCGACGGCACCGAGATGGACCCGCGCGGCGGCCTCGACATGAGCATGGGGATCGGCTCCGCCTTCAGCCTCGATGCGACCGTCTACCCGGACTTCGGGCAGGTGGAGGTGGACCCGGAGGTCATCAACCTCACGGCATTCGAGACCTTCTTCCCGGAAAAACGCCCCTTCTTCGTCCGCGACGCGCAGATCTTCACCTTCGCCGGCTCGCGCGGTGGGCGCATGGGCGGTGGGAAGGCGCTCTTCTTCAGCCGGCGGATCGGGCGGGAACCGCGCGGATCTGGGCCCTGGGAGGCCAGCTTCCGCGAGACGCCGAACCTGACTTCGATCCTCGGAGCCGCAAAGCTGACCGGCCGCACGACGGGAGGGCTCTCGGTCGGGGCGCTGGCGGCCGTGACCGGGCAGGAGAGCGGGCAGGCGTACTTCGCGCAGGACGATTCCCTGGGCCGGTTCGTGGCCGAGCCGCAGGCCGAGCATGCCGTGTTGAGGCTCCAGCAGGACTTCCGCGGGGGCGCGAGCAAGGTCGGCGTCATCGGCACCGGGCTGAAGCGGGAACTGCCTGGCGACGGATCGTTCGATTTCCTCCCCTCAGAGGCGTTCAGTTTCGGGCTCGATTTCGAGCACCAGTGGGGCGGACGCCGCAGCCGCGACTACCGCCTGTGGGGCTTCTACTCGGGCAGCCTGGTCCAGGGGTCGAGCGAGGCGCTCGTCAGGTTGCAGCGCAACCCGACGCACTACTTCCATCGTCCCGACGCCACCTACCTGGCCGTCGACTCCACCGCCACCTCCCTGTTCGGGAGCGACTGGCGCGTACAACTCGAGAAGGAGGGCGAACACTGGACGTGGGGTGCGTGGGCCGGCCAACAGACGCCCGGCTTCGAGGTCAACGACTTCGGTTTCCTGACCACCGGTGAACGGCTCGACGTGGGAGGTCGCATAGGGTACCGGGAGATCAGGCCGGGCAGCCTTTTCCGCAATTACAACATCAGCCTCTTCACCTACCACAACTTCCGTCATTCGCTGCTTGAGAAGGTGTGGGGGCCGGACCACTTGCGCCGGTCCTACGACACGGGCGCCGCGTGGATGAGCGGTAGGTTCACGTTCCTCAACAACTGGGCGTTCAACCTCAACTTCTCGTACTCGCCGGAATCCCAGTCCGATACGCAGACCCGCGGCGGCCCGCTCATGACCGAGCCCGCCGAGTTCAACGTCCGGGTGGACGCAAATACGGACCGGAGCCGGTCGTTCCACGTGTCGCCGCGTTTCTCGTACCGGGTTGCGGCGAAGGGGCGTGGTCACGACATGAGCACGGGCGTGAACATCTCCTACCGTCCGCTTCCGAACTGGCGGGTGTCGCTGAGTCCGAACTACAACGACAGGCGAGACGGAGCCCAGTACGTGACCCGGTCGACGACGATGGCGTACGCGCCGACGTACGGAGACCGATACCTGTTCGGCGATCTCCAGCGGACCGGGTTCTCGATGGAAACGCGCCTGAACGTCTCGTTCACACCCGATCTCAGCCTCCAACTCTACGCGCAGCCGCTGCTCACCTCGGGCGACTACCGGGGCTATCGGCAACTCGCGGCCGCCGGATCGTTCGATTTCCTGGACTATGCCGAAGGACGGGCCTACCGCTTCGACGGCGTCGTCACCGGATGCACGGACGGTACGACGTGCGCCTTTGACGGCGTACGCTATTTCGACTTCAACGGCGACGGCGAGCTGGACTACTCCACCCGGGACCGCGACTTCAACATCCGTTCGCTGCGAGGCAACGCAGTGTTCCGCTGGGAGTATCGTCCGGGTTCCGAACTCTTCCTCGTCTGGCAGCACGCGCGCCGAGAGAGCGTCCTGCTCGGCAATTTCGATCTCAACCGGGATCTCGAGGGCTTGTGGTCGGCGCCGGCGGAGAACGTCTTCATCGTCAAGGTGAGCCACTACCTCTCCATCTGAGCGGCTCCTCTCGGTCTGATCGATCGCGCCCGGCTCGGATTCTGGCGCGACCGGCGTCGCAACGGCTAACGTCCCGGCTCCCTGCCCCGCGGAGACGAGCGCCTTGCCGACAAGCCCCCTGAATCTGGTCGAAGTGACGCTGCGGGAGATCGAACTCCCGCTCCGTGAACGGTTCATCATCTCATCGGGATGGGTCGAGAACCGCCGGATCCTGCTCCTCGAACTCCGCGACGAGAGCGGCGCCACGGCGTGGTCGGAGTGCGTGTGCGGGGAGCAGCCGAACTACTCTCCCGAGACCGTGGACACGGCGCGGTTGGCCCTGCGGCGCTGGCTCCTGCCGCGGGTGCTGGGGCGGGAACTCGACAGCCCGGAGGCCGTGACGCCCCTCCTGGATGAGGGCGTCCAGGGTCACCCCATGGCCAAGGCCGCGGTCGAGATGGGCATCTGGGGCCTGGGCGCCGAAGTGGCGGGCGTCTCTCTGTCCGAGCTCGTCGGAGGGACGCGCGACCGGGTAGCGACGGGGATCTCGCTCGGCCTCCAGCCCTCGCCCGCCGCGCTCGTCGAGAAGGCGCGGCAGGCGGTCGAGCAGGGCTACGGCAAGGTCAAGCTCAAGATCAGCCCGGAGAAGGACATCGAGTACGTCGGGGCGGTGCGCGAGGCGCTCGGGCCCGAGCGGGCGCTGGCGGTCGACGCGAACGCGGCCTACACGCTGGACGACGCGGACCGCCTGGCGGAACTCGACGCGTTCGATCTGATCATGATCGAGCAGCCGCTGGCGGCCGGCGACCTCGTGCGCCACGCCCGGCTCCAGGAGCGGCTCGCCACGCCCGTCTGCCTCGACGAATCGATCGTGGACCCGGCGTCGTGCGAGGACATGCTGGCGCTCGGCAGCGGGCGGATCGTGAACATCAAGCCGGGGCGGGTCGGCGGGTTCCGGAATTCCCGCGAGATCCACGACATCTCGGCGCGAGCCGGGGTTCCGGTGTGGTGTGGGGGGATGCTCGAAAGCGGGATCGGGCGGGCCTACAACGTCGCCCTGGCCTCGATGCCGAACTTCCGGCTTCCCGGCGACCTGTCGCCGAGCGCCCGCTACTGGGAACGCGACATCGTCGGCCCGGAGTGGACGATGAGCACCGACGGCTTCGTGACGGTGCCGCGCGACCGGCCCGGGATCGGCGTGGAGGTGGACTTCGAGCGCGTGGAAGCGCTCACGCGGCGGAGCGAGACGATCGCCGGCGGCGGCGTCCGCGTCCCGGCGTGACGGAGTTTCGCGCGCTCGAAACGCTCGATGAGTGGCGGGCGTGCGTACGGCTCCAGGAGACGACATGGGGCGAAGGGTTCTCCGACATCGTTCCGGCCTCCGTCCTCCAGGTCTCCCGGAAGATCGGCGGCTTTACCGGAGGGGCGTTCGAGGACGGGCGCATGATCGGCTTCGTCTATTCCCTCCTGGGGCGGTTCGAGGATGTCCCGTCTCACTGGTCGCACATGCTGGCCGTCGAGCCGTCCGCCCGCGGACGCGGCCTGGGCCGCGATCTGAAGCTCTTTCAGCGGGAGTCTGTCCGGTCCGGCGGCATCCACACCATCTTCTGGACGTACGACCCGATGGTCGCGCGCAACGCGCACTTGAACCTGAACCGGCTCGGCGCGACGGTGCTTCGCTACGTACCGAACATGTACGGCGCCGATACGGGAAGCCCCTTGCATGGCGGCGGAGAAACCGACCGGTTCATCGTGCGCTGGGATCTTGAGGGCCCGGAGACCCGCCGGGCGCTCGACGAGGGGTCCCGGCGCTCAGCTCGGCGGCTCCACGTGCCGCTCCCGGACCCGGCGCGTGTCGTGCCCCGGCCGGGAGGACACGGCGCGGCAGACGGCGGACTGCCCGGGGGCGACGAGGTCTTCGTCGAGGTTCCGGCGGATGTCGAATCGCTGCCGCCCGACGGGTCGCTCGCGGCACGGTGGCGCGAAACGGTGCGGGACGCGTTCCTGGCCTACCTCAGGAGGGGATATGCGGTGGAGAGCCTTGTCAGAAATCCCTCGGCGAACCGGTGCTTCTATGTCCTGCGCCGGAGCCGGTGACGTGAGCCCGCCGGTCGCGGCATCCCGCGGGCGGATGTGGGCCGCCGGCATCCTGGGGCTCCTCGCTCCCCTCGCGCCATCCGCCGTCGCGGCCCAGAACCCCTATTCCGTCGAGGACATCCTCGCAGCGCCTTTCGCCACGGACCTCATCGCCGCCCCGACCGGCGCCGCATTCGCGTGGGTTCGATACGACCGGGGCGTCCGTAACCTCTGGATCGCCGAAGGCCCGGAGTACGTGGGCCGCCAGCTGACGAACTGGACCGAGGACGACGGCCAGGACCTGTCCCAACTGCGGTTCACGCCGGACGGACGCCAGATCCTCTTCGTGCGGGGAGGCGGGCCGAACCGGGCGGGGGAGATTCCGAATCCGCGCTCCGAACCGGAGCCCGCGACGCAGCTGGTGTGGGTCGCCGGGCTCGACGGCACTTCGCGACCTCTCGCCGAAGGGAGTTCCCCGGCCATCGCGCCGGACGGACGCACGATCGCCTTCCTCAACCGCGGGCAGATCTTCACGCTCACGCTCGACGGCTCGGCGCCCCCCGGTCCCCTGCTGCGCATCCGCGGGAGCGCGGGGTCGCTGGCGTGGTCCCCCGACGGGGGCCGGCTCGCCTTCGTCAGCAACCGTGGAGATCACGCGTTCGTCGGCGTCTTCTCGCTCGACGAGGCGTCGGTCCGCTATCTCGATCCGAGCCTCGACCGCGACGGCAGCCCCACGTGGTCGCCGGACGGGACGGCCATCGCGTTCATCCGCGTCCCGAACGAGGGCGCGCAGCTACCCTTCACCCCGCTCCGCAGCGCCCTGCCGTGGTCGATCCGGGTGGCGGACCCCGGCACGGGGGAGGCACGCGACGTGTGGCGGGCTCCACCCGGCCGCGGGAGCGCGTTCCAGGCCATGACCGGGCCTTCTCTGATCTGGCTCGCTTCGGACCGGCTCGTCTTCCCGTGGGAACGCGAAGGCTGGCACCAGTTGTACTCGGTTCCCGTCGCGGGAGGCCCCGCCACACACCTCACGCCGGGCGAGTTCGAGGTCGAGTCCGTGCTCGCGTCACCGGATGGTGAGTCCGTCTACTACGTCTCGAATGCGGACGACATCGACCGCCGACACATCTGGCGGGTCGCCGCCGAGGGCGAGCCCGAGGCACTGACGTCGGGAAACGGGATAGAGTGGAACCCCGCGGTCACTCCCGACGGAGCCCTCGCATACCTGGCCGCCGACGGCCGAACGCCGGCCCACGCGGAGCTGGACGCGGGAGGAGAGCGGCGTCCGCTGGTCGACGGGTTCATGCCCGACGTCTTTCCGTTCGAAAGCCTCGTCGAGCCGCAGCAGGTGACGTTCGAGTCCGAGGACGGGATCCTGATCCACGGACAACTCTTCCTTCCGCCCGTGTCGGTGGAGGGCGGACGCCACCCGGCGGCGGTCTTCTTCCACGGCGGATCGCGGCGGCAGATGCTCCTCGGCTGGCACTACATGCGGTACTACCACAACGCGTACGCCCTGAACCAGTACCTGGCCAGCCGCGGTTACGTCGTCCTCTCGGTGAACTATCGCAGCGGTACCGGCTACGGGCTGGAGTTCAGAGAGGCGCTGAACTACGGCGCCCGCGGGGCCAGCGAATACCGCGACGTCGTCGCAGCGGCCCGTTTCCTCGCCGAACGGGATGACGTGGACGCCACCCGGGTCGGGCTGTGGGGCGGCTCCTACGGCGGCTATCTTACGGCGCTCGGCCTCGCGCGGAATTCGGATCTCTTTGCCGCGGGCGTCGACATTCACGGCGTCCACGACTGGAACATGGTCATCCGGAACTTCGTGCCGTCCTACCAGCCGGAGACGCGCGAGGCCTTTGCCCGGCTTGCGTTCGAGTCCTCGCCGATGGCGTGGATCGACGGCTGGCGCTCCCCGGTGCTGCTGATCCACGGCGACGACGACCGCAACGTGCCGTTCTCGGAGTCGGTGGATCTCGTCGAGTCGCTTCGGAAGCGGGGCGTCGAGGTCGAGCAACTCGTCTTCCCCGACGAGGTCCACGGCTTCCTCCTGCACCGCAACTGGGTCACCGCCTTCGAGCGGTCCGCCGAATTCATGGACGCACACCTGCGACGGGCCCCGGCCACGGGAGGCGCCAGGCCGTGACCGCCCGCATCGCGGGACAGCTTGCGCTCGTCACGGGAGCGAGTTCGGGGATCGGCGAGGCCATCGCCCGCCGTCTGGCCGGCGACGGCGCAAACCTCGTGCTGTGGGCGCGCAGGGAGGAGCGGCTTGCCCGCCTCGCGGAAGAGATCGCGGCGCGGACCCGGGTCACCGTGGACATCGGCGTCGTGGATGTCCGCGACCACGGCGCGGTCCGCGGGGAGGCGAATCGGCTCATCGCCGCGCTCGGCGCCCCCGACATCCTGGTCAACAACGCCGGCCTCGCCGCGGGCATGGCGCTCGTCCACGACGCCGATGTGGACGACTGGGACCGGATGATCGACACGAACGTGAAGGGGCTCCTCTACGTGACGCGCGCCTTCCTCCCCGGCATGGTCGAGCGCGACTCGGGACAGGTCGTCAACATCGGCAGCATCACCGGCCGACAGGTCTATCCCCGCGGGAGCGTCTACGCCGCCACGAAGTACGCCGTGCAGGCGATCACGGAGGGGACGAACCTCGATGTCCTCGGCAGCGGCGTCCGCGTATCGGGCGTCCATCCCGGCCTCGTCGAAACGGAGTTCTCGCTCGTGCGCTTCAAGGGCGACGAGGACCGCGCGCGAGCCGTGTACGAGGGAGTGGAGCCGCTCACCGGGGCGGATGTCGCCGAGGTCGTGTCCTACATCGTGAATGCCCCGCCCCACATCCACCTGGCCGACGTCGTCGTGTTCGGAAAATCCCAGGGCAGCGTACACTACTTCCACCGCGACGGGGGCTGAACGGGACCCTTCTCTTGCGTCGTTCCGATATATCGGATACTATTTCGATATATCGAGACCGGTCGGAAGCGGGAGGCGGATAGATGTTCACGAGCAAGGATGGATTCGGCGCCTGGGCAAACTGTTGCGGCCCCGGCGTTTTTCGTTTCGGCGGGGGCTTGGGGGGCAACCGGCGCGTGGTTCGAAAGGGCGAACTGAAATTCGTCCTCCTCCGCCTCCTCTCTGACGAACCCATGCACGGCTACGAACTGATGAGGCGGCTGGAGGAGGAGTCCGGCGGCCTCTACACGCCGAGTCCGGGCTCCGTCTACCCCACCCTGCAGTTGCTCGAGGACCAGGGGTACGTGTCGTCGACGCAGGAAGACGGGAAGCGCGTTTACCGGCTGACGTCGGCGGGCCGCGACTTCCTGGATGAGCACCGCTCCCGCACCCGCGACATCTTCGGCCGCTTCGTCAACATGGGCGAGCGCTTTGCGGGGTCCGCAATGCGCGACGTGACGCGCTCGTTCATCCACCTCGCCCAGGTGAGCTTCGAACGCGCGACGGGCGGGCAGGGCGATCCGGAGACGCTCGCAAGGGTGAAGTCGATCCTGGACCGCGCCGCGCGCGAGATCGAGAGCGCGTGGCCGGAGCCCGGGGCCGCGGCCTCACGGGAGGGTTGAGCGATGTTCGAGATCGTCTTCCTGGGAGGCATAGCCGCCGTCATCTACCGCCGGCGCGTGCGCGCGGGCGACTGGAGTCGGGGGGACTTCCACCGCCTCCTCCTCGGCGTGGGGCGCGCCGTACGCCGCGCGGTCGCCGCCGTGTTGAAATCCGGGCCCGGTCTCCTGCGACAGTGCGCCGCCGATGTGAAGAGCCTGGCGCACGACGTAACGGGCGTTGCCCGGGTCCGGAGGCGGCGCGCCATCGGGACGGGGCGCTCGCGCCTCGAGGTGCCCGCGGCGGACCGCGTCGCGCCGGCCGGAGCCGCGACGGGAGCGGAAAGCCGGATCTTCTCGCGGCTCCAGCGCCGCTACGTCTCGGGCAGGATCAGCTTCTCCGAGTACGTGGAAGGAGTGCGGCGCCTCCGGGGCGAAGGCACCGCGTTTCAAGGCCTGGGCGGTCCGGCCCCGCCACGCTCGGACGGCGAGGCCGGCAGGCTGGCGGCCGAGCGCTGACGGCCCGCTGCCGCCCGGCGCGGCGAAGCGCCGGCCGCCGAATCGAGCGCGGCAGGCCGCAGGGCTATTGCTTGCGGTGCCTCTCCCAGGGGCTGCGGGTGAAGTAGGACTCCGTCATTTCCTTGATCTGGGGCGCGAGGAAGATCAGCGCGATCAGGTTCGGGATGATGACGATGGCCAGGAAGATGTCCCCCAGCGACCACACCACGGCGAGCGGCAACACGGCGCCGACGAAGTGCATCGCGACGAAAACGAGCTTGTACGGGATGATCGCGTTCGGCCCGAACAGGTAGTTCGCGCAGCGGTCGCCGTAGTAGCTCCATGAGATCGCAGTCGAGATCGCGAACAGGAAGACGGAGAAGATCACGATGTAGTGGCCCCAGTCGCCGAGCGGGGACAGGCCGCGCTGGAACCCCATCTGCGTCAGCGGCGCGCCTGTTTCGTACGCCTGCCCGTAGAGCACGCTGAGTTCCCGCCCGTCGTCGGCGATCGCGACCGCCCGCGCCGGGTCGACGGCCCCGCTGAACGGCTGCGTCTGCGCCTCGTCCTCGAACAGCTGCGGCACGGAGACCTCGTGCCACGCGAGGTGCGGCTCGCTCGTCACGCCCGGCCGTCCGATCGTGTAGCGGATCGTGCCCGTCGGGTCCGTCGGCACCGAGCTTCCGCCCTCGTCGAGCACCACGTAGCTGATGTCCCCGCCTTCGAGCTGGATCGCCGTCGGGACCTGCGAGTTCCAGGCGCCGGTCATGATCACGACGAGCGCGGTCATCGTGACGATGACGATCGTGTCGATGAACGGCTCGAGCAGCGCGACGACGCCCTCGGAGACCGGTTCGTCCGTCTTCGCCGCCGCGTGGGCGATCGGCGCGGAGCCCTGCCCCGCCTCGTTCGAGAAGAGTCCGCGCCGCACGCCCCACATGAGGGTCACGAGGAAGGCGCCCACGCCGGTGCCCGCCACGCCGGCGGTCGGATTGAAGGCCTCGCGGAAGATGATCGCGAACGTCTCCGGCACCTGGTCGAGGTTCAGGATGATGATGATCATGGCGGCGGTCACGTAGACGATCGCCATGAACGGAGCCAGGATGCTGGTTACGCGGCCGATGCGCTTGATGCCGCCCAGGATCACGAGCGCAACGATCGTCGAGGTCGTGAGGCCGGTGATCCACTTGGCGATCCCGAACTCGGCAAGCATCGCGTCCGCGACCGTGTTGGCCTGGTTGGCGTTCCCCGTCATGAACGCGGTCAGTCCCAGCATGACCGCGAAGAAGGCCGCCACCGGCTTCCAGCGCGGCCCCAGTCCCTTCTCGATGTAGTACATCGGTCCGCCCGACACCGTCCCGCTGTACTTCGCCGACGACTCGTCGACCTCGCGGTACCTCTGCGCCAGCGTGACTTCGCTGTATTTCGTCGCCATGCCGAGGAAGGCGGTCATCCACATCCAGAAGAGCGCCCCGGGACCCCCGAGGTGGATGGCGATCGCGGCGCCGGCGATGTTCCCGATCCCCACCGTCGCGCTGAGCGCCGTGGTCAGCGCCTGGAAGTGCGACACGTCGCCCGGGTCGTTCGGATCGTCGTATCGCCCCGTGGCCACCGCGACGCCGTGCGCGAACTTGCGGATCTGCGGCAGGCCGAGCCGGAGGGTGAGGTAGGTCCCGATGCCGAGGAGGAGCAGGACCTGAAGCGTCAGGCGCTCTCCCCCGATCGTGATCCCGAACTGCGCGACGTTGCGATCGAGCCAGTCTACGATTGTGGCGAAGTCCATGCGTTATCCCCGTTAGCGGAGTGTGCCGGAGGTGGGCTGAGTTTGGCCCCGTGCCGCTGAGGCTGCAACGGTTGGGTGAACGACCGGGCCGCGATCGGGGTCGCGGAAGAAGGCGGCCGCGGGGTGTGTGGCGCGCGTCACGGTGCGGTAACTTCGTCCACGCTCCGGGCGCCCGGTGTCGAAGCCGGGAGCCCGCTGTGCCCCAACCTTCGGAAGCGACGAGAACCCCCGCGGAAACAGGGAGACGAAGAGGGACGTGGGTCCAGACAACAAGATCCCCGCCCGGATCGGGCGGCTGTGGGAACTCGCGAACGACCTCTCGTGGACTTGGAATCCGGCGGCCCCGGCCGTCTTCCGGGCGATCGATCCACCGCTGTGGCGCCGTACGCGCCACAACCCCGTGGCGCTGCTGCGGACCGTCGGAGACGAGCGTCTTCACAGCCTGGCCGAAGATGCCGTCTTCCTGCGGAGATACGACGCGGCGCTTGACGCCTGGCGTGATGCGGCGGACGCCGGTCACGCGCCTGGAACCGGAACGGCGGGGCACGGCGGCGACAACGGGGTGGACGCCGCCCCGACCTGGTTCGAGGCGCGCTATCCCCGGCTCCGTACCGGCCCCGTGGCGTATTTCTGCGCGGAGTTCGCGTTGCACGAGTCCATCCCCATCTACTCCGGAGGGCTCGGCGTGCTCGCGGGGGACCATCTCAAGGCGGCCTCCGAACTCGACGTCCCCCTGGTGGGCGTGGGATTGATGTACGCGCACGGGTACTTCGACCAGACGCTGGGGCCGGACGGCTGGCAGGAAGATGCGGACGACCCGCTCGACCCCGACCTGACGCCGCTGGAGCGGGTGCGGGGCGCGGACGGCCTCCCCCGGCTCGCCTCGATCCGCGGCGGGGGTCGCCGCATCCACATCGGGGCCTGGAGGCTGCGCGTCGGCCGCGTCTCTCTGTACCTCCTCGACACGGACCTCGAGGAGAACGACCCCGCGGACCGGGGTCTCTCCCACCAACTCTACGCGGGCGGCGCGGATCACCGCCTGCGGCAGGAAGCGATTCTCGGCGTCGGCGGCGTGCGCGTGCTCTCCGCGCTCGGGATCGATCCAGGGGCGTGGCACGCGAACGAGGGGCACGCGGCGTTCATGATGGTGGAGCGCGTGCGACGGCTGATGCGGGACGGCCAATCCTTCGCGGACGCGGTGTCACGGGTGCGCGCCTCAACCGTGTTCACGACGCACACGCCCGTCTCCGCGGGCCACGACGTGTTCTCCCACGCGCAGATGCGGGAATGGATCGGCGAGACGTTCTGGGAAGAGTTCCCTCACCGGGACGAGCTGCTGGGACTCGGACTTCATCCGGACGACGAAGCGCAGGACCGGTTCCACATGACGGCGGCGGCGATCCGGCTGTCGCGGCGCGTCAACGGCGTTTCCGCGCGACACGGGCGCGTGAGCCGGGAAATCTGGCGTGGCCTCTGGGAGGGCCGGTCGGCCGCGGAGGTGCCGATCCGGCACGTGACGAACGGGGTCCACCTCGCCACGTGGATGAGCGATGACGTCGCCGGTCTCCTGGACGAATGGCTCCCCGCCGGGTGGCGGTGCGGTCCGGGGGACGAAGCCATGTGGCGCGCGGTGCGCGACGTGCCCGCCGAGGCGTTGTGGCGCGTGCGGCGCCAGCTGAAACTCCGGCTCCTCGATCTGATGCGGGACGAGGCCCGGCGCCGGTGGCCGGACCACTGGCCGGAGTCCGCGCACCTCGCCGGAGCCGGCACGCTCATGGGCCCCGAGCCGCTCACGATCGGCTTCGCACGGCGTTTCGCCACCTACAAGCGCGCGGACCTCATCTTCCGCGACCGCGACCGCCTCCTCGCCCTTCTCTCCGACCCCGCCCGCCCCGTGCAGCTGATCTTCGCCGGGAAGGCGCACCCGCGCGACGACGACGGCAAGCGCGTCCTCCAGGGCGTGTACGAGCATACCCGCGATCCGGCGTTCGAGGGCAGGGTCGCCTTCCTCGAGAACTACGGGCTCCACACGGCGCACGGTCTGGTCGAGGGCGTCGACCTGTGGCTCAACCTCCCCCGGGTCCCGCTGGAGGCGAGCGGGACGAGCGGGATGAAGGCCGCCCTCAACGGCGTCCCCCAACTCGCGACCGCGGACGGCTGGTGGGAGGAGGGGTTCGAGGGCGACAACGGGTGGATCATCCCGCCCGCCCCCGCCACGGCGAGCGAGGAGGAGGTGGACGAGCACGACGCCGGGCACCTCTTCCGGCTCCTGGAGGAGGAGATCATCCCCCCCTACTACGACCGGCCCGGCGCGGGTTCCGGGGACGACGCCCCGGCGGGCTGGCTGGCCCGTGCACGGCGCGCGATCGAGGTGGCCGGCGCGCGGTTCACGGCAAGCCGCATGGTGCGCGACTACGCCCGCGACTACTACGTCCCCTCCCTGCGCGGCGACGCCTGACGCGGCTGGCTGGACGCGGCCGCGGCTGGCCCGCCTAAGCAAAGTACGCCGACTTGTCGCCATAATATCGCCGAAACGCCCGATCCTGTCGCCCAAGGACCGCCTACGATCGGCTATTTTGCAGGGTTCCGTTGGCTTGAGGGGATTGGGCGGTGTCCGCATGACCGCAAGGCTTGCGGTGGGCTCCTCGGCTCAGCATAGCGCCGTCCAGTCCCCTCTTCCACACAAGCCGTTCGGGAGCATCCGGACCGTCGCCTGACTGGTTTGCCGGGAGGCTCCGCGACGGTGATGGCAAAGCGGGATGAGACTGTTGAGTAGGTGCGTGAGTGCGAAGGAAGCCCGAACGCCAAGGCCGGCAGGGGCATATGACCAGCATCGACCGTGATTTCGGCGATCTCGCTGCTATGCGAATGCCGGTTAAGCGCGCCGCCTACAGCCGTCGCACGGCGTGGACAATGGCGATCCTGGCCGAGCTGGCCTACACGCCGTTCGACGAGGAGTCCGAGCAGCACATTCTGGATCTCGCGGGGGAGCTCGCGACGCTGACGGACCGCGAGAGGATCGCCGAGCGGTTAGTGAAGTTCAGGAAGACGCTCGGTGGATTCGATGGCGTACCAGGCCCAGAGCGCAGGAATCGGAAGCTGCGCGCGACGCTTGCCTGCGGCGGATTCCAATTGGTGGGTTCGGTCCTGTACGATCCCGGGACGGACACGCAAGGGTTCGTCGCGGTGCGGCGCGATGACGAAGGCACGGGCATGGCAGTGATCTGCTTTCGCGGCACCACCCGGATCAGTGACTGGCTGACGAATCTGGATATTGCGCCGCGGTCGATGCGGAACCCGAGGACCGGCACCCCCATCGGTAACATGCACAAGGGGTTCCACGACGCATACCGCTCGGTACACGGCCAGATCCGTGAGCGCCTCAAAGGTCTCGAGGACCTGCCGCTTTACATCACGGGTCACTCCCTGGGCGGAGCGCTCGCCGTCGTTGCGACCTGGTATCAGAGTTCGCAACGACTGGCCGCCTGCTACACGTTCGGCGCCCCCCGCGTAGGGGGCCAGGGCCTGATCGACCGGTTCAAGACGCCTATCTACCGGATTGTGAACGGACCGGACCCGGTCACGTTGGTGCCGCCGGCGGGCTTCGGGCTCGAGATCGTCAAGGCCGTTTTCCGTGTGCTGGGAGTCTTCCTGCCGTTCTGGGGATGGGCAGTGTGGGTCACGGACAAGCTCATCCGCAATCAGCGGTTCCGGCACTACGGATACATGCGATACCTGACGGTGGCGAAACCCGGTCCGGATGGGAGCTACCCTCGGCTCCGTCTCGAGTTCGCGTTGTCTACGCTCGACCGCCTGACACGGTTCATCAGGCTGCGAACATCGGGAAGGGGAAACCGCATCGACAGGTACCATGACATCGCCCGATACCGGAGCAAGCTGCGCGCTCATGCGCTGAAGGCGAATCAATCATAGACCTGCGCGGGCGCGGATCGGCCCTGTTCTTCGGAGCGCCCGCGGGAGGCCGCGCCGCAGCCCAACGGCGGAAAACGGTCGAGGTCCCGGTAAGGGCGCGAGCACGCTATCGCCACAATATCGCCACCAGCCCCGATTCTGTCGCCCAAAGATCGCATACGATCGGCTATTATGCAGGGTTGCGTTGGCTTGAGGGGATTGGGCGGTGTCCGCATGACCGCAAGGCTTGCGGTGGGCTCCTCGGCTCAGCATAGCGCCGTCCAGTCCCCTCTTCCATACAAGCCGTTCGGGAGCGTCCGGACCGTCGCATCACCGAGCGACCCGAACCGGGACTGCGGAGGGCGGACATGCGATCGAGAAAGACCCTCGGAAGATGGTCGGCAGGAATCACCATCGGCGCGATCGCCACTTCGGTTCTCTCCTGCGGCGACGACGGTGTCGGGCCGGCGCCGCCTCCAACGCCCCCTCCCGCTCCCGTGGCCACCACCGTAACGGTCGACCCGGGATCGGCCTCGTTCACCGCCCTCGGTGAGACGGCCCGGTTCACCGCCGAGGTGCGCGACCAGAACGGGCAGGTGATGGCGGGAGCGACGGTCGCGTGGGCGAGCAGCGACGCGTCCGTCGCGACGACCGACGCCTCCGGGCAGGTCACCGCGGCCGGGAACGGCGCCGCCACGATCACGGCAAGGACGGGCTCGGCCTCGGGAACCGCGGAGGTGACCGTCGCCCAGGAGGTGGACGCGGTCGCCGTGACTCCGGCGGCGGCCACGCTGGTGGCGTTCGGGGATACGGTGCGCCTGGTGGCCGAAGCCACCGACGCGAACGGTCACGGCGTGGCGGGGCTCGATATCTCCTGGTCGTCAAGCGACGTCCGGGTGGCCCGCGTCGACGACACCGGCCTGGTGGAGGCGGTTGCCGAAGGAACGGCCACGATCACCGCGGAGGCGGGCGAAGACTCGGGTACGGCCGAGATCACCACGGTGGAGAACCCGGACCGGTCCGCACTGGTGGCCCTCTACGAGGCGACCGACGGGCCGAACTGGATCGACAACACCAACTGGCTGACCGACGCGCCGCTCGAGGACTGGTACGGGGTGAGGATGGATGGGTCGGGGCGGGTGGCTCACCTGGATCTCAGCGGGGGGAGGGACGGCGACGCCGGGGAGTACCGAACCCATGGACTCTCCGGCCCAATACCATCGGAGCTTGGCGATCTCACCGGTCTCCAATCCCTGGACCTTTCCGTCAACGACCTATCAGGTGGGATTCCACCCGAACTCGGCACCCTCGCCCGACTACGGACTCTGAGCATCGAGCGGAACAGACTGGACAGCCCGATTCCGCCCGAACTCGGCACACATCTTCCCGTGTAGTCCACCAAGGTTCAGTAAGTAGGCCATAACACGTTATTGAATAACGTGTTCAGTGGCATTCCCGGCGCTCCACCGTCCCTTGCGGTCCATCGCCATCCGGTGTATTCTTCCCGATGTAGTGCTGCAATGAGTGATACACCACAAGGAAGGAACCCCACCATGAAGCGACCGAGAACCCTATCCGCCGCGTTCGTGCGGACGGTCAACCGGCCCGGAGTCTACGGCGACGGGCGGGGCGGGCGCG